>JASLCW010000238.1 GCA_030151765.1 Marmoricola sp. | reverse complement strand
GATCGTCGACATCGGCGGCGGCACCGGCGGCTTCGCGGTTCGCGCGGCCGAGCTCGGCCACCAGGTGACCATCGTCGATCCCAGTCCCGACGCGCTCGCCGCCGCCGCTCGACGGGCGCAGGAGAGCGGCGTCGCCGATCGGGTCGACGTGGTCCAGGGCGACCTGACCGACCTGGCCGCGCACGTCGCGCCGGGGACCGCCGACCTGCTGCTCTGTCACGAGGTGCTCGGACTGCTCGACGATCCGATCGCCGGTCTCGCCACCATCACCGCCACGCTGCGCCCCGGAGGCGTGGCCAGCATCGTCGTCGGTCAGCGCCACGCCGCCGTACTCGCGCGAGCCATGGCGGGGCAGTTGGAGGCGGCCCGCGAGGTTCTCGACGCGGTCGCGGCGGGGCCGCGCCTCTTCGTCGCCGAGGAATGGCCCGGCCTGCTCGACGCCGTGGACTGCGAGCTCGTCTCCATCCACGGCATCCGTGTCTTCGCCGACCTCGTCCCGTCGACGCTGGTCGACCTCGAGCCCGGCGCCGACCGGGCATTGCTGGAACTCGAACGTGCCGTCGCCGGCCGTCCGGAGTACCTGCCGATGGCCAGTCAGCTGCACGTACTGGCCCGTCGCGCGGGCGCCGGCAACCGATGAGCAGCACCCATTTACGAACACTGCTACCGCATGCCGGGGGACACGCCTAGACTCGAAGTGTTCACGTCGGCCATGAGTCTGTAGGGAGGACGCCGTGCCGCTC
Organism: Marmoricola sp.; assembly: GCA_030151765.1. Taxonomy (GTDB): domain Bacteria; phylum Actinomycetota; class Actinomycetes; order Propionibacteriales; family Nocardioidaceae; genus Marmoricola. The sequence continues at coordinate 10,477 of JASLCW010000238.1, read as the reverse complement.
TCCGAGGAAGAGCTGCGACTGCTCGAGCAGATGGAGCGGGCTCTTGCAGCCGAGGATCCGAAGTTCGTGTCGGTCCTGCAAGGTCACGGTCTCGAGCGGACCGCGCGACTGCGTGTCGCCGCGGCCGCTTTCGTCTTCGTCGTCGGCATCGCCATCCTCTTCGCCGGTGCCCTCACCCAGCTGATCTCGGTGATGGTGCTGGGCTTCCTGGTGATGCTCGGATCGGCCACGCTGGGGCTCCATGCCTGGCGCGGGCGGCACATCATCGCCACCCAGCTCTCCGCCCAGCACGAGGGTGCGGCGACCGCGGACCACGACGAGGCCACCCCGTCGCGGCCCTCCTTCCACCTGATCGAGGGCGGCCGCCGTCCGCGCAAGCACCAGCCCCGGAAGAACCAGCCGCGCAATCGCAGCCAGGGCAGCTTCATGCGTCGGGTCGAGGAGCGCTGGCAGCGCCGCCGCAACACCAACGGCTACTGAAGAACTTCTGAGCGATCCCTGATCGAGGCCGGCATCCACCGTGCCCGGCTGGCTGCCCGCGGCGCTGCGGCGGCGGCCATCTGGTGCCGCCAGGTCTCGACGGTGGCGGCGGCCCGCTCCCGTTCGGCGGGGGTGAGGCTCGGTGCCGGTGTGTACCAGATCCGCTCCAAGAGGCCGGACAGCCAGAGCAGGTCGCGCCGCGCGGCCTGATCGCTGCTGAGTGAGGCGATCTCGGCCAGGGTCGACCTGATCGTGCCGCGCTCGGGCCAGGGGAGTTCGAGGTCGACGGCGGTCGCGCGCAATTCCTCCCAGCAGCCGATCGCGAAGGACATCGCCTCGGACCGGCGCAGCCGCCGCCGGCGCTGTCGGCCGCGGACCAGGCGCGGGAGTGCCGCCGCGGCGACGAGCAGCACCGGGACCACCAGCCACCACGGCACGCCCGGGCCCGAGTCGTGCCGCGACCCCGCCTGGTCGGTGCGGGTGCGCGGGGTCGGTGCCTTCGTCGGCACCTTGACCGGGGCCGTGGTCGGGGTGGCCTGCGGCTGCGTCTGCTCGCGGCGCACCTGGTGCCGTGAGTACGACGGCGCGGAGCCGGTGCGCGCGGAGGGCGTCGGGTCGAAGGTGATCCATCCGGAGCCGGCGAAGTAGAACTCGGGCCAGGCGTGCAGGTCATCGCTGGTGAACTCGACGGCGCCCTTGGCCGGGGCCCTGCCGGTCGGCCGCAGGAAGCCGACGACGACCCGGCTCGGGATCCCCAGGCTCCGGGCCATCACGGCCATCGCGGCCGCGAACTGCTCGCAGTACCCGACCTTGTCGGTGGTGATGAAACGCGCCAGCAGGGCCATGCCCGAGCCGGGCCCCGGCTCCGTCGAGTACCGGAAGCCTCCGGTCTCCCGGAACCACTGCTGCAGGGCGATCAGCTTGTTGAGCTGGGTGTTGGCGGAGCGGGTGATCTCCTTCGCGGTGCGGCCGATCACCGGCGGCAGGTCCCGGGGGAGATCGGTCATCCCGCGGAGGACATCGCCGACCGGTGGCGGTGCCGCGTTGAGCACCTGCGCGGAGTAGTCGGGGTGGAAGGCGCTGACCGAGTAGGCGAGGCCCCCGCTGGTGCCGGTCGGGGACACGTCGGCGACGTCGAGGGTGCGGCTGTCGAAGCGCCAGTCGCCCTTCGGCACCTGCAGGCCGATGATCGGCGCCGGCAGCGGCAGCCACCGGGTGCGCAGCGAGGGCGCCAGGACGAGGGACCAGTTCGTGTCGAGTCCCGGCTGGGTAGGCGCGATGCCGGTGGCGCTGGGGAAGGTGCCGTTGACGCTGTTGGTCGGTGGCAGCACCCGGGGCGAGGACTTCCACTGGTTGCCGGTGAACTGGTCGAGCACGGTGAGGCTCAGGTACGACGGGTCCGGGTCATTCGTCGTCGCGGTGATCATCGGGGTGTGCGTCTTCAGGAGGAGATCACGATGCAGGTCGAGCAGGGGTGAGCCCAGGTTGAGATTGCCGCCATCGCTCCGGGTGCCCTGCTCGTGGCTGATCCCCTTCCCCAACGGCACCGCCGCCGAGAAGAGCAGCGCGCAGCCGAGCGCGACCGCGACGAGAGCGAGTCCGGGAACGACGCTCGAGGCGGCGCGGCCGCCGGTGCTGATCCGCCGGCCCCAGGCATTGGTCTGCAGCGCATGCGCACACACCAGCATCACCAGATAGCCGAGCAGGCAGCCGGTCAGCACCCAGAGCGGGAGCCGGCCCACGAGCACGGTGATCGGAACGGTGAGCGCGAGCAGCAGCGGGAAGCCCGCTAGCGCAGCACGGCGCAGGGTGCTGGCCACGGTCTCGATCGTCAGCCAGAGCACGAGTCCGCAGGCGAAGAGGAAGGTGGCGACATCGTGGAAGCGGGCCGGGGCCGGTGAGCTGTAGTCGTCGAGATGGCGCGTGCCGGCGGCGATGTCGCGGGCCAGTCTGCCGATGGCCGACCAGTGCGCCGGGTCGGACATGACCTGATAGCCGATCAGCGCACCGGCGGCGAGGGCGATCTCGACCGCGATCGTCATCGCGACCGAGGCGCCCTTGCCCCGGACCAGCGCGGTCACCAGCGAGAGCAGGATGACCAGGAGGGAGGGCAGCAGGAAGCGCCGCGGATCGGCGTACAGCGGTGCCCAGGCGGCGATCGCGAACCAGGTCGCCGTCCCCGCCGCGAGGGCGAGGACGAGATGTGAGCGGCGGGTGATCGGTCCCATCACCGGCCCAAGGCCTGCCAGGCATCGGCCAGCTCGGTGTCGGGACGTACGGAGACGGCACGCCAGCCGCTGGTGCGCAGCCGGGAGACCGTGTCCGCGCCGTCCGGGGTCTGCGTCTCGCCCCACGCGGGCGTGTCGAGGGCCAGGGCCAGCCGGTCGCTGGCATGGCGGCCGACCCGGCTGAGCAGCGGCCGGTCGTGATCGTCGAGTGCGCCGATGACCGCGATCACGAAGCCGCCGTCGGAGTGCCGGGTCCAGTCGTCGCCGAGGTGGCGCTGCTCGATGCCGGGCAGCAGGGCGAGCGCGGTGAGGATCGCCTCGGCGGCGGTCCCGGGCTGCTCGTCGTAGCCCTCCTCGACCAGGGGCAGGCCGGCGGCGTCGTAGGCGTGCACGCGGCAGCCGTGGGAGATGAGGTGGAGGGCGATGGAGGCGGTGGCCCGGACCGCGTACTCGAGGGAGGAACGGGAACCACTGCCGCGGTGCGCGACCAGGCGGTTGTCCACCAGCAGCGTGCAGGCGGTCTGGCGCGGGCGTTCCTCGCGGCGCACCATCAGTTCGCCGGCGTGCGCCGTACTCGGCCAGTGGACCCGGCGGAGGTCGTCGCCGCGCCGGTAGTCGCGGATGGTCACATCGGTGGCGTCGCCGCCGATGAAGGAGCGCGGGTGGAAGTCGCCGGCATTGTGTCCGTCGCCGAGCACGACCGGCGCGCCGGACAAGGGGTCCGGCCGCGGGGTGACCACGATCCGGGTGGTGTCCGCCAGCTGGCGGCGCCGGGACAGGAAGCCGAAGGGGTCGGTCGTCACCACCGTGGTCGGTCCGACGGCGTACCGGCCGCGCAGCTCGCTGCGCACCGTGTACGACGCCAGGACGGGTCGTCGTCCGGTCAGCCCGTCGACGGTGAATCGTGGGCTGCTCCCCAGGGCGTAGGGGACCGATTCGCGCAGCAGTGCCTGCCGGGCACCCGAACCGGTGCCGGTGATGTGCAGTTCGACATCGACCGGGTGGCCGGTCTCCACCTGCTGGCGGGAGACCGAGCGGGCGACGTCGATGTCCACGTCGCCCGCGAAGAGCCACAGGGCGGTGATCGCCGGCAGCAGGCCGAGCACCACGCCGATGGCGATCAGGTCGCGCTCGCCCAGGATGATGCCGCAGACGGCGGCCGCCAGGCCGGCGGTCAGGAAGCCTCGGCCGCGCGGGGTGAGGGCCGGCCAGAAGCCGGTCATCGCGGCAGGCCGCGCGCGGTGCCGGGGACCGGCACCCGGTCGAGGATTCCGGCGAGGACGTCGGCGATGCTGCGCCCGGCCATGGCCGCGTCGACGGCCAGCACCAGCCGGTGCGTCAGGACGGCCGGCGCCAGCGTGCGCACGTCGTCGGGGAGCACGTGGTCGCGGCCCGACATCGCGGCCAGCGCGCGCGAGGCGCGGGCCAGGTGCAGGGTCGCGCGCGGCGATGCGCCGAGCCGGAGCGAGGAGTCCTGACGGGTCGCGGTGGCGATGGCGACCAGATATTCCTGGACGGCATCGGAGAGGTGCACCCGTTCCACGGCCGCGACCATCGCGGCGACATCGGCCGCCGTGGCCACGGGGGTCAGTTCCTCCAGGGGGCTGCGCGCCTCGCGGGCGCTGAGCATCGCGATCTCCGCCTGCGCCACCGGGTAGCCCATCGAGACGCGGGTGAGGAAGCGGTCCCGCTGTGCCTCCGGAAGGGCGTAGGTGCCCTCCATCTCGATCGGGTTCTGGGTGGCGATCACCAGGAAGGGCCGGGCCAGCTGGTACGTCGTGCCGTCGACGGTGACCTGTCCCTCCTCCATGCACTCGAGCATCGCCGACTGGGTCTTGGGCGAGGCCCGGTTGATCTCGTCGCCGATGACGATGTTGGCGAAGATGCCGCCGGGCCGGAACTCGAAGGCCCGGGTCTCCTGGTTGAAGACCGAGACGCCGGTGACATCGGAGGGCAGCAGGTCCGGCGTGAACTGGATCCGGCGTACCGAACCGTCGATGGCGCGCGCCAGTGCCTTGCTCAGCATCGTCTTGCCGACGCCGGGGACGTCCTCGACGAGCAGGTGCCCCTCGGCCAGCAGGGTCACCAGCGCGAGGTGGATGACCTCGGCCTTGCCCTGGATCACCGTCCCCACCGCATCGGCGATCCGGCCGGTCGTGGTGACGACGTCGACTGACTGCTGGTGACTCACCCCGTGGTTCTGCACCGTCCCAACGTAGGTCATCGCGGGTCTCGGGGGCGATGCCTGCCCGGTGCGGGGTGGATCGGGGGGAATTGGGGAGCAAAAGTGGTTGACGGTGGGGGAATGTGGAGTAGTGTGGGGGAAAGTGGTGGAAGCGGCAGGGAGGTGGCGGTGTGTTCTCCGGCACCTACACCCCGAAGCTCGATGACAAGGGGCGCCTCTTCCTCCCGGCGAAATTCCGAGACGAGATGGGGGACGGTCTGGTGATCACCCGAGGTCAGGACCGCTCCCTCGAGGTCCGCACCGCGGCCGATTTCGAGGCCTTCAGCACCCGCCTCCGAGACAGCACGGATGTGCGGATGCGCGGCTACAACCGGATGCTCTTCGCGCTGCTCTCCGAGCAGGTGCCGGACAAGCAGGGCCGGATCAGCCTCACCCCGGAGCTGCGTGGCTACGCCGAGATCGAGCGCGAATGCACGGTCATCGGTGTCCGCAACAAGCTCGAGATCTGGAACCCGTCCGCCTGGGCCGACTACACCCGCGCCCAGGAAGACGCCTTCGCCAACCTCAGCGAGGAGCTCTTCCTCGACTGAGGCCCGGATTCCAACCACCCGCGCCGTACGGCGCCGACGACAACTCAACATCGGCGATCGCAGGTCCCGGCTCGTGCCCGTTCCTCTCTGGCCCTCTGACGCAACTTCCCCGGTGGCAGACGGCTGCTTCCCGAGTGGACGGGCCCGAACCAGGCACTGCGATCGCCGTTCACCAGCACACGAGAAATGCACGTAAGGGTCGATGACGATGGCAGTACGGCGGGTTCGCCACGGAGTGAGGGACGGGTTGGCCGTGATGGCCGTCTCCGCCCTCTTCTCCGTCGGTCTCGCGCTGGCGCTCGCGCTCGCCCTGCGGCTCGTCGTGGCGGCCGGGAACTAGCGGCGGCCATGTCGGTTCCCCTCCACGTCCCGGTGATGCTCGATCGGGTCGTCACGCTCGTCGCGCCTGCGGACCTGCGCCCCGGCGCGGTCGTCGTGGACGCCACCCTCGGTCTCGGCGGTCACAGCGAGGCGATCCTGCGACGCAGCCCGGAGGTCCGCGTGGTCGGCGTCGACCGCGACCTGCACGCCCTGGAGCTCGCCGGCCGGCGGCTCGAGCCCTTCGCGGAGCGCTTCACCGGCGTCCACGCCGTGTACGACGAGATCCCCGAGGTGCTCGCCGACCTCGGCATCGCCGCCGCCGACGGAGTGCTCTTCGACCTCGGTGTCTCCTCCATGCAGCTGGACATGGCCGAACGCGGCTTCGCGTACTCGCAGGACGCACCACTCGACATGCGCATGGACGACAGCCGGGGGATCACCGCGGCCGATGTCCTCAACGACTACTCGGCCGCGGACATCGCCCGGATCCTGCGCGACTACGGCGAGGAGAAGTTCGCCCGGCCGATCGCCAGGGCCATCGTCGGCCAGCGGGAGAGCCAGCCCTTCGAGCGCTCCCGCCAACTCGTCGAACTGCTCGACCGGGTGATCCCGGCGCCGGCCCGCCGTACCGGGGGACACCCGGCGAAGCGGACCTTCCAGGCCCTCCGGATCGAGGTCAACGACGAGCTCGGCGTGCTCCGCGCCGCGATCCCGGCCGCCCTCGACGCGGTCGCGATGAACGGCCGGGTCGTCGTCATGAGCTACCAGTCGCTCGAGGACCGCCTCGTGAAGCGCGAATTCACCAGGCGTACGACGAGCACCGCGCCGCCCGACCTTCCCGTCGTACCGGTGGAGCACGAGCCGGAGTTCCGGCTGCTCACCCGGGGCGCGGAGAAGGCGAGCCCCGAGGAGATCGAGATCAATTCACGGGCCGCGTCCGTACGGGTACGGGCCGTCCAGCGCATCAGGGATGCGGCATGACAACGCGCGACGACAGCGGGCACGAATACAAGGGGGTTCGGGATGAGTGAGCTTGCCTCGGCGGGACGTCGGCTGCGGCGTACGGTCGAATCCGCACGGGTCAGTGACCGGCTCGTGCTGGTGCCGCACCGGTCGGTGCCGGCACCGCGGACGCCCTTCGTCGCCCTGATGGTGACCCTGCTGGCGCTCGGTGTCGTCGGGCTGCTGATGTTCAACACCCAGATGCAGCAGCGCTCCTTCGCGATCACGCGTCTGCAGAAGCAGGCCGTCGCCCTCGACGCGACGGTCCAGCAACTGCGGACCCGGCAGCAGACGCTGCAGGATCCCCAGCACCTGGCGGCCGCGGCGAAGGCGCTCGGCATGGTGGTGCCGCCCAACCCGGCCTTCATCCACCTCGGCTCCGGCAGGCTCAGCGGCGTACCGGTGATCACCTCCATGGGCGACGGCATGCAGATCCGGCAGAGCCCCACCCCGAAGCCCGCGCACCTCAACCCGCCGCCGAAGATCGTGCGGGTCCCGGCCTCGACGACCACCACCACGGCGACCACCACGACGACGGGAACGAAGAAGTCGTCGAGCACCGGTGCCGCCTCCACGAGCGAACGCTCCGGGCACGGTAGGAATAACAGGACCACGCATCACCGCTGATCCTCGGAAGTCTGATCCTTGAGCCCTCAGAGCCGTCCCCAAGGTCGTGCCGACGGTCGTCCGCGCCTGCGCATCGCGCTGATCTTCATCGCGATCGTGCTCTCGATCTTCGCGGCCCGCGTGGTCCAGCTCCAGGGCCTGAACCCCAAGGAGTACGCCAAGCTGGCGGCGGCGAACGGCGCCAGCGGGTTGGTCCACCTGGATCTGCCGGCACAGCGCGGTGACATCGTCGACCGGTCGGGCAAGAAGCTCGCCGAGACGGTCGCGGCGCTGATGATCATCGCCGACCCGAAGCTGACCCGGCCGAATGCGCCCGCCATCGCCCGGATCCTCTCCGACCGGCTCGGCCTGGACTATTTCTCGACGATGCGCCAGCTCGCCCTGCCCGGCAAGCGCTTCGCCTACATCGCCCGGCGCATCCCCGCCGCGCAGGCCACGGCTGCCGTCGCGGCCGTGGAGAAGGCCACGGTCAACGGCAAGATCAAGTACCCCGGCCTCGACACCCGCACCGACCCCTTGCGGTCCTATCCGGGCAAGGACCTGGCCGCCAACCTGCTCGGCTTCATGAACAACGAGAACGAGCCGGCGTCCGGGCTCGAGATGAGCTTCAACCAGGCGCTGCGCGGCACCAACGGGCAGGAGACCTACGAGGTCGGCGGCCAGGGCAACCGGATCCCGCTCGGCGAGAACAACGTGGTCGCGCCACGCAACGGCCAGAAGCTGCAGCTCACCATCGACGCCGACGCGCAGTGGTTCACCCAGCGCGCGCTCTGCAACGCGGTCGCCAAGACACACTCCGAGTCCGGCTCGGCGGTGGCTGTCGATCGCAGCAACGGCCAGCTCATCGCGCTGGCCGACTGCCCGACGCTCGATGCCAACCAGGGCGGCAACGCGCCGAAGACCGACTGGGGCAGCCGTGCGGTCAGCGAGGTCTACGAGCCGGGGTCGGTGGAGAAGGTGCTGACGATGTCGGCGCTGATCGACCAGCACAAGGTCAAGCCCACCACGCGGCTCGTCGTACCCTCGGACCTCAAGGTGGCCGACCGGGTCATCCACGACTACTTCGTGCACGGGCGGATCCACCTGACCCTCGGTGGCGTGATCGCGCTGTCCTCCAACATCGGCACCGTGCTCGCCGCGCGGCACATCTCGAGCAGCGTGATGGGCGGCTACCTGAAGAAGTTCGGGCTGGGCGCCAAGACCGACCTCGGGCTCGGCGGTGAGTCGGCCGGCATCCTGCCCGATCCGTCGGGATGGAGCGAGCTGACCCATTCCAACATCGCCTTCGGCCAGGGCATCGCGGTCACCGCCGTGCAGATGGCGGCGGCGGTGAACACCATCGCCAACGGCGGCCTCTACGTCAGCCCGAGCCTGGTCATGGGAAAGGTGACCGACCAGAACGGTCAGGTGCACGGCACGGACGTGACCAAGACCCGCCGGGTGGTGAGTCCGGACACGGCTCGCAAGGTCACCAGCATGATGGAGTTGGTGACCACGCCCGGCAAGGGCACGGCGGGCACGACGACCTCCATCCCCGGCTACCAGATCGCCGGCAAGACCGGAACCGCGCAGGAGCCGGGCGGGCGCTGCAAGTGCTACGCGCAGGGCTTCTACGACGTCTCCTTCGCCGGCTTCGCGCCGATCGGCAATCCCCGCTTCACCGTGTACGTCGTGCTCCGGCATCCCCAGGGCGCCGCCTCCGGCAGTGGCAGCGCCGGACCGGTCTTCCGCCAGATCATGAGCTACCTGCTCCAGAAGTACGACGTCCCCCCGACGGGCGTGGCACCGACCAAGCTCGGCGTCTATTGGTGAGCGATAGCCTCACCCGGATGGAAGAGAGCATCGGTCTTCGACCGCACCGGCCGGTCCGGACCCCCGTGGCGGACCTGGTCCCGCTGGTCGACGGGCAGGTCGCCGTCGGCGCCGATTTCCTGGCGACGACGGTGGTCTCCGGTGTCGCCCTCGACTCCCGCCTGGTGCAGCCGGGGGATCTCTACGTCGCGGTGCCCGGTGCGCAGGCGCACGGGGCCGAGTTCGCCGGCGCGGCGCTCGCCGCCGGTGCCGTCGCCGTGCTCACCGACCGGTCGGGTGCCGTTCTGATCGGCGACGCCGGCGTCCCGGTCGTGGTCGCGGACCGGCTGCGTGCCCGCATCGGCAGCCTGGCGGCTCGGGTCTTCGGCGATCCCGCCGAGGCGCTCACCCTGATCGCCGTCACCGGGACGCAGGGCAAGACCACCACCACCCGGCTGCTGGAGAGCGGGCTGACCGCCGCCGGGGAGCGGGCCGCCGTGATCGGCACCGTCGGCACCCGCATCGCCGGTGTCGACGTACCGACGGCGCTCACCACCCCGGAGTCGCCGGCCCTGCACGGCCTCTTCGCCAGCATGCGCGAGGCCGGGGTGACCGTCTGCGGCATGGAGGTCTCGAGCCACGCGCTGGTGATGGGCCGGGTCGACGGGGTGGTCTTCGACGTCGCCGCCTTCACCAACCTGGGGCGCGACCACCTCGACTTCCACAGCGACATGGACGACTACTTCGCCGCCAAGGCGAGCCTCTTCGCTCCGGAGCGGGCCCGCCGCGGCCTGACCAACATCGACGACCCGTGGGGTCGGCGACTCCTCGACGTGGCGACCATCCCGATGCGCTCCTTCTCCCTCGAGGATCCGGGCGCCGACTGGTTCGCCGCGGAGATCGAGGAGGCTCCGGAGGCATCCCGCTTCCGGGTCCGCGGCCCGGGCGTCGACCTCCCGGCCTCGGTGCCGATCGCCGGCCGCTTCAACATCGCCAATGCCTTGTGCGCGATCGCCGCGGCGGCCGAGGCCGGGCTCGACGCGGCCGCCGTCGCCGCCGGGATCGGCGCCGCTGCCGGTGTTCCGGGTCGGCTCGAGCGGATCGAGGAGGGCCAGTCCTTCCTCGCCGTCGTCGACTACGCGCACAAGCCCGATGCCCTGGTGGCCGCCCTCGACGCGCTGCGTCCGGTCACGACCGGCCGGCTGATCCTCGTCGTCGGCGCCGGCGGCGACCGCGACCAGGGCAAGCGCCCG
>JASLCW010000232.1 GCA_030151765.1 Marmoricola sp. | reverse complement strand
CCACGCGCAAGGCCAGCTGGCGAGCACGATCGGTGCCCGGGACCCGCAGCGTCGTCCGGTAGACGCCGGCGAGCGCGCCCTGGAAGGTTGGCCGCGGTCGCGCGGGCAGGCTCAGTGTGACCGTCGTGCCCGCACCGCCGGAATCCACTCGTACCGTGCCGCCGGCCTCTTCGACACGTGCGACCACGGAATGGCGTAGGCCGACTCCCCACACCGCACCGCCCATACCGCGCCCGTGATCGGCGATGGCGACCACGACCCGGTCGCCCTCTCGGCGCGCCGTCCATGTGGCCTCGGCGACGCCCGCGTGACGCACCACATTGTTCAATGCCTCTCGCGAAGCGTCGATGATCGCCGTCTCATGATAGGGCTCGACCCCGACATGTCCGGGCGGAGCCTCGACAGCAATCTCGAGGGGAATGGTGTCGACAACCCGGCTGGCCAGCTCGGACCAGGTGAGCGCGGATGATTGCTCGTCGCGCTCGATCAGGTCCTCCCCCACCTCGGCGGGGTCGCGCACCGCGAGCGAACTCAATCTGCCGAGAGCCTGCTGTGCCCGGATCCGAGCTTGCTCGGGCGCCAGGCGACCGGCCCCGATCACGGCCAGGGTGCCGACTACGTCGTCGTGGATCACCCGTTGGGTCTCGCCGTACGCACGCGCCTCCGCCTCGGCCGCCTCCCGGCGTACCTCTTCGACCCGAGCGCGCTCGCTCTCCTCGTCGGTCGCCAGCGCGCTCGCGAAGAGCACCGCGATGAAACCTATCCCCGCAGCGTTGCTGCCAATGGTCAACACCTGCATGTCGATGCGGTAGAGGACCGACTCAGGGTCGGGAATCCCGAAGGCGACGTAGATCGCGATACCCAATGCCGTCGCGCTCGCGGCATACGGCGCCCGGAACTGCGAGAGCGCGATCAATCCGATGCAGACGACCGAGTAGGTGGCCGCACCCGAGGCGAGCCCATTCGTCGCGTCGCTGGTGAACTCCGCGCTCACTGAAGCGGCGAGCGCCAGCATCAGCGCCGGCACGGGGCGCTCCCGGATCAGCACGCCGGAACTCGCCAGGAGTAGGACACCCGCCGCCGTCCCGAAGCCCACGGCGTCCGCGTCAGGCAGACCCGCCAGCCCGACCGCGACGGCGCAGACCCCGACCACTGCCACGAAAGCGGCGACTGCGCGGGCGAGTCCCCTACGTAGTTCGCTGGCAGCCGGGCCTGTGCCGGGATAGACCCAGCCGCGCGCCGAGGCGCGCACCTGGGACCCAAGCGTGGCGGACACAAACTTTGTCATACACGACCTACCGAGCTGACACAGGCACTTTCAGAGGACGGACGGCCACTACGCTGCGCCCACCCCCACGGAGCGCAGCTCCGACCGAGCCACTCGATCAGTGCCCGGAATCTAGCCACCCACGGAGCTCCACGCAGGTCCCTGTTGTGGGAATAGCACTCGCCGGGGTTGCCGTGCCAACCTGCGATGGAGTGGCCGAGAAGCCATTAGACATGCCCGCCCGATGAGTGAGCACAGGGTCAGGAGATTACTGATGAGATCCACGAACGCTTCAAGGACGCTCGCTGTCGCCATTGCGCTCACCGCCGTCACGGCGGCCCTGGTCGCGGTGCCCGGAGCGGCATCCGCAGTCACCTGCAGGGCCTATACGAGCATCGGCGTCCGCGGCACCAGCGACGGTGCCCGCAACTCCGTCGGCAACATGCTCCCGAAGGCCGTCGATGAGTTCAAAGCCGTCAAGGGCAGCGGGAATGTCACCTCGGACTACGTCGACTATCCCGCCACCGGGGTGAGCTGGAACTCCGTCTACACCTCATCGATGTCAGCCGGCCGTACGGCACTCAAATCGAAGATCTCCTCCTGGAGCAGCTCATGCCGGTCGACCAAGATCGTGCTCTTCGGCTACTCCCAGGGCGCGCACATCGTCGGCGACGTCCTTGTCGGCCTGTCGAGCACCGCCCGAACCCGCATCTATGGCGTCGGGCTCCTCGGCGATCCGATGTTCAACCCCAGCCTGCGCAACAGCGTCACCGCGGATCGCAATCACGGTGGCATGTTCGGCCGCCGTTCGTCCTGGCCATCAGGCCCCTTCGTCTACGACCTCTGCGACAAGGGCGACCAGGTCTGCGCCTCCATCAGCACCGCCCAGTCGCTGGGATACCTCAGCGGCACCCTCGGTCCGCCACGCGAGCACACCGGTTACACCGGTACGACGTACTCGCCCATCGCAGGCCACTCCGGTGGCTGGTGGGTCGGCTACCACGTCGCCAACCGCTCCTAGTTTCGAGGCTGTGTAGCCGAGGCCCCGGCGCCAGTTGGTTTCAGAGAGTGAAGGCCTCGAGTTCACCGGCCAGCGCCTCGGTGACGCGGGCGTGGACCCGGGTGCCTTCGGGGGTGTGGTCGATCTCGATCACCTCACCCTTCTCATGCACCTTGCTGACCAGGTCGCCGCGGCTGTAGGGCACCAGCGCGGTGACCTCGATCTGCGGGCGCGGCAGGTCGGCCTCGAGGGCACGAAGCGCTTCCTCGATGCCCTCGCCGGTCTTGGCGCTGACCGCGACGGAGTGCGGCTCACGAGCCCGGATGCGCTGGACGTCGAGAGGATCCGCGGCGTCGATCTTGTTGATCACCACGAGCTCGGGCACCTTGGACGCGCCCACCTCGGCGAGCACCTCGCGTACGGCGGCGAGCTGGCCCTCGGGGTCGGGGTGCGAACCGTCGACGACATGGAGGATCAGGTCCGCGTCGGCGACCTCCTCGAGCGTGCTGCGGAAGGCCTCGACGAGCTGGTGCGGCAGGTGTCGGACGAAGCCGACGGTGTCACTCATCGTGTAGACACGACCGTCGGCGGTCGTCGTACGACGGGTCGTCGGGTCCAGCGTCGCGAACAGCGCGTCCTCCACCAGTACGCCGGCATCGGTCAGCCGGTTGAGCAGACTCGACTTGCCGGCATTGGTGTAGCCCGCGATCGCAACGCTCGGGATCTGATTGGCCCGGCGCTGCGAGCGCTTGGTGTCGCGGGTCGTCTTCATGTGCTTCAACTCGCGCCGCAGCTGGGCGATGCGGGTGTTGATCCGACGCCGGTCGTTCTCGATCTTGGTCTCACCGGGACCACGCGAGCCGATTCCGGCGCCACCGGCGACCCGGCCACCGGCCTGGCGGGAGAGATTGCCGCCCCAGCCGCGGAGCCGCTGCTTCATGTAGTTGAGCTGGGCGAGCTCGACCTGGGTCATGCCCTCCTTGGACTTCGCATGCTGGGCGAAGATGTCCAGGATCAGCGCGGTGCGGTCGACGACCTTGACCTTGATCTTGTCCTCGAGATTGCGCAGCTGGCTGGGCGCGAGCTCACCGTCGCAGATGACGGTGTCGGCGCCGGTCACCCGGACGATCTCGGCAACGCCTTCGACCTTTCCGCGACCGATGTAGGTGGCCGGGTCGGGCTTGTCGCGACGCTGGTAGAGCGCGTCGAGCACCTCGGAACCGGCCGTCTCGGCGAGCAGCGCCAGCTCCGCCATCGAGTTCTCGGCGTCCTCGACCGAGCCTTCGGTCCAGACACCGACGAGCACGACCTTCTCCAGTCGCAGCCGGCGGTACTCGACCTCGGTGATGTCCTCGAGCTCGGTGGACAGGCCGGCGACTCGGCGCAGCGCATAGCGCTCGGCCAGGTCCATGGAGCCGACGGTCTCCTCGGCGGCCTCTTCGGGATCCGCGCCGTCGGCGTCGACCAGCTCATAGTCCGAGTCCTCGGCCTCCCACGTGTCGGTGGCGGCCAGCTCGGAGTCGAGGTTGAAGTCTTCAGATGCGTTCGTCATACAGGACAAAGCCTAGGGCCTGCCCGGTCGATCGTCGCCTGAGTTTCCGGGGCTCGCGCTTTCCGCAGGTGGCGCTTAGGCTCCCGGCAACGGCGTCCTGGGGAGGGTGGCATGGCCGACGACGTGGCGTCCGATCAGCCGAGCCCGGACGCTCAGCCGGTACGCCGAGGTGCCTACGGCCTCCTGGCCGCGGGCGTCCTCGCCCTCTGCGGCGGGATCCTGTTGCTGTTCTGGGCGGCACTTGCGCTCTTCGCCGCCGCGCAGTTGGGACCGGTGGGCTCGTGCGAGGGCACGGGCCTGTTGTGCTTCGACGTGAGTTCCCGCCCGCAGATCCTGACCTTCGCCGGCCTCACGGGAGTGCCCGGCGCACTGCTCGTGGCCGCCGGTGTCGGCGGCTGCCGACGCACGCGGTGGGGTCGGGCCAGCCTCGTGGTGGTGGGCACAGCAGGCGCGATCTGCTCGTGGATCCTGGTTACTCAGCACAACGTCGGCGTACAGCCCGAAAGCATCGTGCTGGCGCTGATCGTGGTCCTGGCCGCCACCAGCCGGCCGGGACCACGACGCGGCTAGCGAAGCTTGCGCGAGGTGGCGGCACCGCAGTAGCTGCCGGTGGTCCCCTTGGCGGCGACCTTGGCGAAGTACCTCGTGCCCGTCTTCTTCGCCGCCTTGAAGTGCCAGGCACCCTTGGCGGAGGTCATCGTGCCGCCCATGACCTTCTTGTGACCGGCCCGGACCCGATAGATGGTGACCGCACGCGCCGCCTTGCAGGTCGCCCTGCCCGAGGTGACCTTGCCGCGCAGGGTGCCGGCGTGGCGATTGATGCTGAGCTGGCTGTGGGAGACGCAGCCAGCGTAGGTGACCGCGACCGACCAGTCGGACACCGTTACGTCATGGGTGCCGCTGCTGTTGTCGTAGGAGAGCTCCCACGTGTCCCCCACCGGCCGTCCCGCAAAGACACTCAGTGGCGAGGCCGGCTTGTAGGCACCGGTCAGCGCGCCACCGTCGTACACCTTGGTCGCGGCGTCGCTGAAGGTCACCTTGCTGAAAGAGCTCGAGGTGGTGAGCGACACGAGCTGGACCTGTGTGGACGTCGTCGTGTCCTTGAGCGTGAGGACTGCCCCGCCACCATCGCCCTGCCACGCAAAGGCTCCGGCCGACACGGTGACCGTCAACGCACCGACACGCCCTGGGGAGGCGACATGGATATCGGAGTGCCCCTCGGTCGGCACATCCTGCGCGGGAGAGGTGAAGGAGGTCCCGGCGAGAGTCTGTGTGCAGACGGACGGAAGGGACTGGGCGGAGGCGGCCGACACGGACAGGACGCTGACCGGGAGGGCGAGGGCAAGGGCAGTGACAGTGGGCAGGACGCGGCGCATGTGCCGAATGTGGCACTGCCTCCCCGGCTCGGATAGCCCCGGACGGGTC
>JASLCW010000216.1 GCA_030151765.1 Marmoricola sp. | reverse complement strand
CCGTCGCGAAGTCCCACGCGACGGCGCCGTACGTCGTCACCGCCAGGCCGAGCGTCCCGGTCCGGCCGGTGCGCAGTGCCCGGCCGGCCGCGTTGGGCCGGTAGCCGAGCCCGGCCGCGATCTCCCGCACCCGCTCCCTGGTCGCCTCCCCGGCCCGGCCGGTGCCATTGAGCGCATTGGAGACCGTTGCCGTCGAGACACCCGCCGCGCGGGCGACGTCCGCGATCCTGACCACCACGAGTTCACCCTAGATGCTTGTGATTAATGGATTAATCACTCAGGCTCACCGGCATGCGAATCCGGACCACTCTCACCAGCGCGGCGCTCGCGGCCGCCGTCGCGCTCCCCATCACCGCTGCCACCGCCGCACCCGCCGCACCCGCCGCCCCGCGGGCCGGGACCCGCGCCGCCGATCTCGTCCTGCGTCACGGCGAGGTGGAGACCGGCACCGGTGGCCGCGCCCAGGCGGTCGCCGTACGGCACGGCAGGATCGTGTACGTCGGGTCGGACGCCGGCGTACGTCCTTTCGTCGGCAAGGGCACCAAGGTGGTGAACCTGCACGGCCGGACCCTGATGCCCGGCATCGAGGACGGCCACATGCACCTGTCGCCGCAGCTGCCCCAGTGCGATCTCAACTACGCCTACCTGACCGTCGCCCAGACCCAGGCGGAGATCCAGAAGTGCATCGACGCCGATGCCGCCAAGGGCAAGACGAGCAACGACTGGCTGACCGTCGTCAACTGGGACCTGCAGGGTATGAAGCCCGCCGGCACGGTGCCCACCAAGGCGATGCTGGACGCGCTCGACACGGACCGCCCGATCTTCGTCTTCTCCGACGACGGCCACAACGCCCTGGTGAACAGCCGCGGTCTGGAGATCGCCGGAATCACCAAGAACACCCCCAACCCGAGCGGCGGCGTGATCGTCCGTGACGGCAGCGGCAATCCCACCGGCTATCTCAAGGAGGACTCCGCGATCGGCCTGGTCACCGGCAAGATCCCGCCGGCACCGCTGGCCGAACGGGTCGCCGGCCTGCGCAAGACGCTCGCCTACGTCGCCTCGAAGGGCGTCACGGCGTACCAGCCGCAACTGCTCGACGAGACCGACCTGCAGGCCTGGAAGTACCTCGCCGACCGCCACCAGCTGCCTGCACGCGTCCACGGCTCACTGGCGCTGGACGCGAACGCGGCGTACGCCGATCTCCCCGGCACGCTGCGCGAACTTCGTCGCCTCAAGAAGAAGTACCAGGGTCCCGGCTTCAGGATCACCACGGTCGGCGAGATCTTCGCGGACGGTGTCATCGAGTACCCCAACCAGACCGCGCGGCTGCTGAAGCCCTACCTGGTCAAGAACTCCCACGGCAAGTGGGTCCCCGGGCCGACCCGCGGACCGCTGCGCACCCCGCAGTCGCACCTGAACAAGGTGGTCGCGGCCCTCGACAAGGCCGGCTGGCAGGTGCACATCCACGCGATCGGTGACGGCGCCGCACGCGAGGCGCTCAACGCCTTCGCCTATGCCCGCAAGCACAACCACAACTCGAAGCAGCGCGGCATCATCGCCCACGACCAGCTGGTCGCGCCGTCCGACTACAAGCGCTACAAGTTGCTCAACGTCACCGCGGCGATCTCGACCGAGTGGGCCGAGAAGGACCCGTACACGATGGACGCGCTCAAGCCCTACATCGGCGTGCGGCGGTGGAAGCGGCTCTACCCGTGGCACTCGATGCTCGAGGCCGGGGCGCGGCTCGCGAACGGCTCCGACTTCCCGGTGCAGGACCTCAACCCGATGGCCCAGCTCCAGATGGCCGTCACCCGGGTCGCTCCCGTCACCGACGGAGTGAAGCGCTACGAGGGGCCGCTGAATGCCAAGGAGCGGGTCAGCCTCACCGACGCCATCCGGATCCACACGATCAACACCGCGAAGCTCCTCGGCATCGCGGGCCGGACCGGGAGCCTGACCGTCGGCAAGCAGTTCGACGCCATCGTGCTCTCGGGCGACCTCCGCCGTACCCCGATCCGGAAGGTGATGAACCTGAAGGTGCGCGCCACGTACCTCGGCGGCAAGGTCATCTCCGACTGAGCAGGTCGAGTGCGGAAGCGGGGGTCATAGCCCCCGCTTCCGCACTCGACTGCATCAAAATGCCATGGCCTGGGCACGCCGCTTCACTTCGGAGCCGCGGTTCTCGCGGAGGGCGTCGATGGGGCGCCCGGGCAGGCTGTCGTCGGGCGTGAACAGCCAGGTCAGCACCTCGAGGTCGTCGTACCCGCCGTCGTGCAGCACGGTGAGCAGGCCCGGGACGCCCTTGACGATCTGACCGTCCATCAGCAGCGCCGCGGGAATCTTCGGCCCGGCCCCGGGAACGGGTACGACGGCAGCCAGCTGGTTCTCCTTGATCAGCTGCCGGACCCGGCTCACGCTCACGCCCAGGACATCGCCGACGCCGGCCCAGTCCAGCCAGTCGCCCACCAGTTCATCAATCCCGCTCACCGTGCCTCCTTCGTCGGCACGGTTCGACCGGTCCCTGTGCCGAATGGTTCGCTCACAAGCTCGCTCACAGCTTCATCGTGCCAGCACGGGCCGGGTGCCGGGTTTGTGGCCCCCGACCAACTAAACTCCGCTGGACACGACGGGCCGTTCCCTTCCCCAACCGGCCCGAGAGGATGTGCCGTGGAGAACAGAGGAGACCCGCTGGTCGGGCGCGTCCTCGACGGCAGATACCGGATCGGGAGGCGCATCGCCCGCGGCGGCATGGCCGTCGTACACGAGGCGGTGGACCTGCGACTGGACCGCCCGGTGGCGGTCAAGGTCATGCACGCCGGCTTCGTGGACGATCCCGATTTCGTCCGTCGTTTCGAGCGTGAGGCACGCTCGGCCGCCCGGCTCTCCCACCACAACGTGGTCGGGGTCTTCGACCAGGGCGAGGACGGGGACACCCTCTTCCTGGTGATGGAGTACGTCCCCGGCGAGACGCTGCGCGATGTCATCAGGCGTGAGGCGCCGATGTCGCCCGCACGTGCGCTGGCGCTGATCGACCCGGTGCTCTCCGCCCTCAACGCGGCACACCGGGCCGGCATGATCCACCGCGACGTGAAGCCCGAGAATGTCCTGATCACCGACGACGCCGGTCCGCACCGCGGCGAGCCCGAGGTCAAGGTCGCCGACTTCGGACTGGCGCGCGCCGTCAACGCGGAGACGCAGGCGACCGCGACCGGCGGCCTGCTGATCGGCACCGTGTCCTATCTGGCCCCCGAACTCGTGGTCGACGGCAAGGCGGACGCCCGCGCCGATGTCTACGCCGCGGGCGTGATGCTCTACGAGATGCTCACCGGCCGGAAGCCGCACCAGGCCGACTCCCCCATCCAAGTCGCCTACAAGCACGTCCACGAGGACGTCCCGGCGCCCTCGCTGGTCGTGCCGACCCTCCCGAAGTACGTCGATGCGCTGGTCGCCCGCGCCACCGCGCGCGATCTCTCGACCCGGCCGGCCGATGCCGGCGTCCTGCTCCATCACGTACGACGCGTCCGTCAGGCGCTCGACCAGGGCATCGCCGACGACCCCGAGCTCACCGAGGACCTGACTCCGCTGCGCCGGGAAGCCACCTTCGAACTGCCCGAGCTCACCGGCGACCTGCCCGAGATGATCATCGATCCGTCCGCGCCCGACGCGGGAGACGCGATCGAGCGGGCCTGGCAGAACGCACAGCCGTACGACGCAACGGCCGCGGTCGAGTTGGCGCCACGGCCCGCCGTACCCGTGTCGACGCGGCCGCCGCACTCCCCACGGGACGAGCGCGCGCTCCTGTCCCCCGGGCGTCCCGGCCGTCGGGGCCCGCTGATGCTGGCGGCGCTGGTCGCCGCGATCGCGCTCATCGCCGGTGCCGGCTGGTACTTCGGGATCGCCCGCTACACAGTCACCCCGGGCGTGGTGGACCTGAGCAGCACGACCGCGCAGGCTCGCCTGGACAGGGCCGGGCTGAAGATGCACGTGACCGGAAATGCCTATTCGGAGACGGTGCTCAAGGGCGCGGTGGTCAGTTCCGACCCCAAGGCCGGCGAGCGCATCGTCAAGCACGGCACCGTCGACGTGGTGCTCTCGCTGGGCCCGGAGCGGCACAAGGTGCCGAAGGTGGCCGGGATGACGCTCACCGCCGCGCAGTCCGCGATCGAGTCCGCGCACCTGACCGCGGGGACGCCGGCCAACCGCTATTCCGACACGGTGCCGCAGGGCGAGGTCATCAAGACGAATCCGCCGGCCGGCACCGACCAGCGTCGCGACACCGCGATCACGATCGTCGTGAGCAAGGGCCCGAAGCCGATCGACATCCCCGATCTCACCGGCAAGCGCGCCGATGTCGCGACGAAGAAGCTCACCAAGCTCGGCTTCAGCGTCGACAGCAGCAACGAGCAGTACTCCGACACCGTGCCCGAGGGCCGGGTCATCTCACAGACCCCCAGGAACGCGGTCGGGCACAAGGGCGACACGATCACGCTGGTGGTGAGCAAGGGCCTGCCGCTGGTCAAGATCCCCGACGTACGGCGCGAGTCGTACGACGACGCGAAGAAGCAGCTCGAGGCACTCGGCCTCCAGGTGAAGCGCAACGAATCGATGTTCTACATCGGCCTGGACCGGGTCGCCGGAATGAACCCCGGGGCCGGTCAGACGGTCCGCAAGGGCACCGTGGTGACCCTCGACCTCGTCTGAGCCTGGTCACACCTGCCACTTCCGTCACTCGCGTCACACTGCTAGCGTCGAACGGGTCATTTCCCCAGAACTCGGACGGCGGCCATGACCAGGACTCGCGCTCTGCATCGTTTCGGCATCGCCGCAGCGACCACACTCGTGCTCGCCGGCGGCATGCTCGCCACCGCACCGGCGAAGGCCTCGACACCCTGGCCGGGCCATCCCGGCCGTCATCTCGTCTGGCATCGGGTGGTCGCCGGCGACACAGTGACCGGGTTGGCCGTGCGCTACCACGCCTGGACGCGGGAGTTGCTGGCCATCAATCACCTGCACCGCACCTCGGTGCTGCGCATCGGCCAGCGGATCCGGATCCCGGTCGTCGACGCCGCCGTACCGAAGAAGCACCACAAGCCGCCGAAGAAGCACCACACGACCAAGCAC
The DNA here is from genome assembly GCA_030151765.1 of Marmoricola sp. Lineage (GTDB taxonomy): Bacteria > Actinomycetota > Actinomycetes > Propionibacteriales > Nocardioidaceae > Marmoricola. The sequence goes on along the minus strand of JASLCW010000216.1, from coordinate 3,298 downwards.
CACACCACCAAGCACCCGTGGCGGCACACCGCCATGACGCGCGACCAGGTACGTCGCGCCATCACCCGGAGCGCCCGGGCGCACGGCGTACCGGTGGACCTGGCCCTCGCCATCGGCTGGGTCGAGTCCGGGTGGCACCAGCCGCTGATCTCCAGCGCGGGCGCCGTAGGAGTGATGCAACTGCTCCCGGCGACAGGCGCATGGATGAGCTACTACGCAACGCATCCGCTCAACATCTACGGAACCTACGACAACATCAGCGGCGGCGTACTGCTGCTCCGCTACCTGCGCGCGCACACGCGACTCGAGCGCCAGGCGATCGGCGCCTACTACCAGGGGCTCGGCGCGGTCCGCAGCCACGGGCTCTACACGCAGACGAAGCACTATGTGCGCACGGTGAAGGCGGTGCGGCACAACCTGCGGCAGACCGGACACCCGACCCGCTGAGCCCGAGCGGCGGCCCATAGAGTCATCCGGTGACCGCCGACCGCACCCGCCTGCTCGCCTCGGCAGCGCTGCTGGCGATGGCGGCCTGCTGGGGGTCGACCTTCTTCCTGATCCACGGCCTGGTCCATCGCGTCCCGGTCGTCGACTTCCTTGCGGTGCGCTTCTCGATCGCCGCGATCGTGCTGCTCGGCGGCGCCGCGAGCCGTGCGCATGCTCAGCCGCGAGCGGACCCGCCACGCCGTCGTACTCGGTGTGCTCTATGGGATCGCGCAGATCCTCCAGACGGCCGGCCTCGCGCACACGCCCGCCAGCGTCTCCGGCTTCATCACCGGCATGTACGTCGTCTGCACGCCGCTCTTCGGTGCGCTGATCCTGCGCACCCGGATCGTGCCGATGACCTGGGCCGCCGTCGGCCTGGCCGTCGCCGGGCTCGGCGTCCTGACCCTGGGCGGCGTCTCCCTCGGGTACGGCGAAGCCCTGACCCTGGTCGCCGCCGGCCTCTATGCGCTGCACATCGTCGGCCTCGGCGCATGGTCGACGCCACGCGAAGCCATGGGGATGTCGATCGTGCAGATGCTGGTGATCGCCGCGATCTGTCTCGTCGCCGCAGCGCCGGGCGGCATCGAACTCCCCGACCGCACCGGTGACTGGCTCGCGATCGTCTACATGGCGGTCTTCGCCGGCGCGCTCGCCCTCCTCGGCCAGACCTGGGCCCAGGCGCACCTGCCGCCGACGCAGGCCGCCATCATCATGAGCATGGAGCCCGTCTTCGCGGCGCTCTTCGCCGTACTCTTCGGCTCGGAGGGAGTCACCTGGCGGATGCTCGTCGGCGGCGCGATGGTCGTCGCGGCGATGGTGATCGTCGAGATCCTCCCCCGCCGCCGGGTGGAGGCCGAGGTACCGCACCTCGCGGTGTAACGGTCACTCTGGCATCTGGTTTCCCATGTCCACAAGGGAAGCCAGGGCTTCACACACGATGCATCACAGGTGAGGCACAAGTTTGCCGTGTGGAGTTCGCCCGCCAGCGCCTAGCGACAGGCTGCTCCCGCGCCGATCCGGACATCGGCGTGCCGTCCACCGGCGGTGATCCGCAAGCGTAGACAGCCCGGTCGATCCACGGCGATCAGTCCGGGATAGGTCAGCCAGCGCGCCTTCGGCGCCGAGGCCGGAGCCTCGCAGGCGGGGATCCTGAAGACGCGGCCGAAGTCAGCGGCCCCGGTGTTGCCCCAGTTGAAGGAGGCGTGGGGCAAGCCGACCGACCTGATGCTGATCTCCTGGCCCACGCGCACCTGCAAGCCGGTCTTGCCGACATGGCCGCCCGGGACATCGGCCTCCTTGTGGATCTGGATGCGCCGGCTCTGCAGACTGACCACCCCGAGCGGAACTGCCCTGTCCGGATCGGGCCGTTGCGTCGTACCGATGGGTGCTCCGCAGTCGAGCGTCTGCACCGGGATCGCTGCGGTCGGCGGCGTTGGCCCGCCCGATGGGGAGGGGCGGACGTCAGGTTTCGACGACGCACAGCCCGCCACGAGAAGGACCGAACCGATCGCCAGCACCTGTCGGATCATCCGACCAGTCTGCCAAGAATCTCCGCTGCCCGCTCCGCGTCCGCGCGGGTGATGTCGAGGTGGGTGAGCAGTCGGACGCGTCGCGGGCCGACGGCTCCGAGCAGGATCCCCTCCGCACGGGCGGCCTCGACGACGGCCGGCGCCGACGGTACGTCGACGACCACGATGTTCGTCGGGATGCTCGCCGGATCGACTCCGCACGCCGTACCGATGAGGCGAGCGTTCTCGTGGTCTCCGGCCATCCGCTCGATGTGGTGGTCGAGCGCATACAGTCCCGCCGCGGCCAGGATGCCGACCTGACGCATGCCGCCGCCGAGTCGCTTGCGGCGGACCCGCGCCTCGGCGATCGCATCCGCGGAACCGACCATGAGGGAACCGATCGGCGCACCCAGCCCCTTGGAGAGGCACACGGCGAGGACGTCGGCGATCTCGCCGTACGCCGCGAGCGGCGTGCCCGTCGCGACGTGCGCATTCCAGATCCGGGCGCCGTCGATGTGGACCGCAGAGCCGACGCCGTCCGCCCAGCCGCGCAAGGCTCGGAGATCCTCGAGCGGGAGGACCGCACCACCCGCGAAGTTGTGGGTGTTCTCCACCGACACGGCCGCGGTCCGGACGAAGAAGGGACCCATGTCGGCGGCGTACATCTCCTCGATCGCGGCCAGGTCGATCTGCCCGTCGGGATGCGACCAGGTGCGCGAGGTGATGCCGGTGAGGGCGCCGTGGGCGCCGAGCTCGGCCCGCACGATGTGCGCGCGCGCCTCACAGAGCACCTCGCTCCCCGGTGCGACGACGGAGGCGACCGCGAGCAGGTTCGCCATCGAGCCGGTCGGCGTGAAGAGGGCGGCTTCCTTGCCGAAGAGACCGGCGACGTCTTCCTCCAGACGCCGCACGGTCGGGTCCTCGCCGTACACGTCGTCGCCGACCTCGGCGCGCGCCATCGCCCGGCGCATCTCCTCGGTCGGCTTGGTGACCGTGTCCGACCTCAGGTCGATGTATCCGTCGCTCACCCGTGCACTCTATTCACGTGAGACCCCACTCAAATGCACTCTCAACCCCCTGAGACCCCAATCAAATGCAGAGTGGCTGAGCCAATCTGCATTTGATTGGGGTCTGGGCACTCCCAAAGTGCATTTGAGTGGGGTCTCGGCGAATCAGGCCTGGCGTTGAAGCATCTCCGCGACCTGGAAGGCCATCTCGAGGGACTGCACCCTGTTGAGGCGCGGGTCCACGACCGACTCGTAGCGGTGCGCCAGCCCGCCCTCGTCGAGGTCCTCGCCGCCACC
>JASLCW010000200.1 GCA_030151765.1 Marmoricola sp. | reverse complement strand
AGGATCAGGTCGACGCCGGGATGGTTCTCCTCGGGGAAGAGAACGCCGCAGTCCACGACCAGCAGGCGGCCGTCGTACTCGAAGACGGTCATGTTGCGACCGACCTCGCCGAGACCGCCGAGCGCGATCACACGCAGGCCGCCCTCGGCGAGCGGCGGCGGTGCGTCCAACTCGAAGTGCGGGTGGCTCATGCGGTCCTCCTTCGTCGGACCGATGAGCCCGGGCTCGCTGTACTCAATTGCTCGCTCGCAAGCTCGCTCACGAGATGAGTCCAGCCGCCACGAGGCCGCTGCGCAGCGCGGCGACCTCGGCGTCGGTGAGCTCCATCAGCGGCAGCCGCACCCGGCGGTTGTCGAGGACGCCGAGCAGCTCGAGAGCGGCCTTCGCGGTCGTGGCACCGTAGTTGGGCACGCCCATGACCGCCTCGAAGGCCGGCAGCAGCCGCTGATAGGTGGCCAGTGCCTTCGCATGGTCGCCGGCCAGGAAGTCGGCGATCATCCCGGAGAGCTCGTTGCCGGCGACGTGGCCGACCACGCTCACCAGGCCGCAGGCGCCGTGGGCGAGGAAGCCGAGGGTGCCGATGTCGTCACCCGAGTAGACGGAGTAGCCGAGACCGACCAGCTTGGCGGCACGCGGCAGGTCGCCACAGGCATCCTTGACGGCGATCACCCGGTCGTCGTCGGCGAGCGCCTCGTAGACGGAGAAGGGAATCGTGGTGCCGGTGCGGCCGGGCACGTCGTACAGCATCGTCGGCAACTCGGCCGCCTCGACGACCGCACGGAAGTGCGCGAGCACACCCTCCGGGGAGGGCTTGTTGTAGTACGGCGTCACCAGCAGCACGCCGTCGGCACCCGACTTGGCGGCCTGCTTGGCCAGTTCGATCGAGGTGGCGGTGGCATTGGTGCCGACGCCCGCGACGACCTTGGCGCGATCGCCCACCGCGGCGACCACCGCGGCGAGGGTCTCGCCGTCCTCCTCCGTGGTCGTGGTCGGCGACTCGCCGGTCGTGCCCGAGACGACGATTCCGTCGTGTCCGTTGTCGACGAGATGGTGCGCCAGCTTGGCGACACCGTCGAGGTCCACCGAACCGTCGGGCTTGAAGGGCGTCGCCATGGCGGTGAGCAGGCGGCCGAAGGGTGCGACGGGTTGGCTCATGACCCTTAGGTTAGTGCGTGCGGGCCGGGGCTCGCGCACACGTGGGGCATGACTTCCGCCGCAATCAGGTCGAGGTGCTCCAGGTCGGACAGATCCAGCATCTGCAGGTAGATCCGCTCGGCACCGGCCTCGGCGTACGCGCCGATCCGGTCGATCACCTCGGCCGGCGTACCGGCCAGGCCGTTCTCGCGCAGCTCACCGACCTCGCGACCGATCGCGGCGGCTCGCCGGGCGATCTCGGCCTCGTCCGATCCGCAGCAGAGCACCAGCGCACTCGACCAGCGCATCGTCGCCGGGTCCCGGTCCGCCGCCTCACAGGCCGAGCGCACCCGTTCGAACTGCGCCCGGTTGTCGGCAGCCGAGGCGAAGGGCACGTTGAACTCGTCGGCATGGCGGGCGGCGAGCGCCGGCGTACGCCGTTTCCCGTGGCCGCCGATCAACACCGGCGGACGCGGCCGCTGGACCGGCTTGGGCAGCGCGGGCGAGTCGCTGATCGGATAGAACTCCCCCGCATGCTCGAAGCGACCGCCGTACGCCGTGTCCCAGAGGCCCGTGATCACCGCCAGCTGCTCCTCGAAGCGGTCGAAGCGCTCCTTCGTGTCCGGGAAGGGAATCCCGTAGGCCTCGTGTTCGGCGCCGAACCAGCCGGCACCGATGCCGAGCTCGACGCGGCCTCCGCTCATCTGGTCCACCTGCGCGACCTGGACCGCCAGCGGCCCAGGGAAGCGGAAGGTCGCCGAGGTCATCATCGTGCCCAGCCGGATCGTGCTGGTGTCACGGGCCAGGCCGGCCAGCGTTGTCCACGCATCCGTCGGCCCGGGCAGGCCGTCGCCGCTCATGTGCAGATAGTGATCCGACCGGAAGAAGGCACCGAAGCCGAGCGACTCGGCCCGCAGTGCGACGGCGAGCAGGTCGTCGTAGGTCGCGCCCTGCTGGGGTTCGGTGAAGACACGGAGTTCCATGCCGCCACCGTAACCAGTGAGCAGGCTCAGTCCTTGGCGAGCAGTTCGTCGAGCTGCTCGTAGCCCTCGATCACGCCGGTCTCCATACCGCTGGCCAGGATCTGGTCGCGGATCTCGAAGGACTCGACCACGCTGAGCGCGGTCATCAGGGTGCGGCCTCCGGGAAGCTCGGTCAGTGTCAAGGTCTCGAGGCTGACTCCGTCGGGAGCCCCCTCCCAGGTGAAGGTCTGTACGACGCGCTCCGGCGCACGGACCTCGTGGAAGCTGCCGTAGAAAGTGGTGAACTCCTGGCCCTCGCAGTCCGTGGCGGCGTACGACCAGGAACCCCCGCGGCGGCAGTCCCAGTGCCTGATGTCCATGATCACCGAGCGCGGTCCCATCCACTGCCCGACCAACGCGGCATCGGTGACCGCGCGCCACACCTTGTCGCGCGGGAAGTCGAATTCGCGGGCGATGGTGATCGTGGGGACTTCCTTGCCCGCCTCGATGACGGTTTCGTTCTTGTGTGTCGTGTTCATGATGCTGTTCCTCTTTCGCCTTTCGTGTCTGTTGTCTCGTCCATGGCCGCCAGTACGGCGTCGAGGCGGCTGAACCGCTCCTCCGCGCGCGCCCGGTAGCGCTCGATCCACTTCGTCATCAGGTCGAAGACCTCCGCTTCGAGGTGCACCGGCCGCCGCTGCCCCTCCCGGCTCCGCGACACCAGCCCGGCGTCCTCGAGCACCTTCAGGTGCTTCGACACCGCCTGCAGGCTCATGTCGTACGGCGCCGCGAGATCGCCGACGCCGGCATCGCCGTCCGTCAGCCGGGCGACCATGTCGCGCCGGGTGGGATCGGCCAGGGCCGCGAAGACCCGGGACAGCCGGTCTTCCATGACCACCTCCATGTTCAACCTTATGGTTGATAACGACCGTAGACTCGTCGTATCGGATTGTCAACCGTTTGGTTGAATACGGGCGTGAAGTCGGTGCGGTCGACCGTGAGACCCGCGGGCGAAGTCCTGATAGGCGGCAACCGTGCGGGCTACCTCCTCCGCAGCCACCGCGCCTCCCACGGAAGCACGTCGTCGCGGTGGCCCTCGCGCGCCGTCTCCTCCCACTCCGCCTCGTCGAAGGCCGGATAGTGGGTGTCGCCGTCGAAGTCGGCGTCGATCTCGCTGAGGATCTGGTGGGTGGCGTGCGGCATCGCGTCCGCATAGACGACTCCCCCGCCGCCGATGGAGACGGTGTCGTCGAGCTCCCGGCCGATCCGGATCGCCTCCTCGACGCTGCGCGCGACGAGGACGCCGTCGTACGACCAGGAGGGATCGCGGGTGAGCACGATCGACTGCCTGCCCGGCAACGGCCTGCCGATGCTCTCGAAGGTGGACCGTCCCAGCACGAGCGGATGCCCGAGCGTGACCTTCTTGAAGTGCGCGAAGTCGGCGGGCAGGTGCCAGGGCATGTGCCCGCCCAGGCCGATCACCCCGCCGCGCGCTCGCGCGGCCACCATCACGATCGGCATTCAGTCCTCGTCCAACAACGACTCGATCGTGATGAACTCGTCGAATCGTGCGAAATGTCTGCGGTTGTCGGTCACGATCACGTCGGCGTGATGGTGCAGCGCCTGGGCGACCAGGTTGGCGTCGTGGACCTGTTTGCCTGTTGCGGTCCCGCGGTGGACGAAGCCCATGAGAACCGATACAGCGGCGCCACTGTCAGGGAAGACTTCGACGCCGTACAGCAGGTCGTCGAGATTCGCCACCGCAGTCTCACCCGACAGGCCGAGCCCATTCGCCGATTGCGGCCGGGTGGCCATCACCAAGTACTCGCGCACCACCTGAGTGGTGACGATCAGCTCGCGCTCTTCGTCGGTGAGAAGTTCGCCTGCCCGTACGTGACCCGAACGAGTCTCATCGGTCGCGGCAACCAGGATGTTGGTGTCGAGCAGGACCCTGGCTGCGTCAGTCATAGATGTCCGCGCGATCCCAGGGCTCGGTGTGGCCGGTGCTGACAGTGACGATGTTCAGAGGACCCCGCCGACGTTTCGGGAGTGGCTCCGCCGCCAACTTCAAGATCCCCTCGTGTAGTTCCTTCTGGAGCGAGCGGCCGTTGCGGGCAGCGCGCTCCTTGAGAACGGCGATCGTCTCCTCTGGGACGTCACGGATGTGGAGAGCAGACATGAGTCGACCATAGCTCGGTGCTAGCAAGAACTGCTAGCACCGATTCATACCGCGATCGGCGCCCTGATCCCCGGGTACGGGTCATAGCCCTCGATGCCGATGTGCTCGAGATCGAAGGCGTCCAGCGCGGTCACCGACGGGTCCAGCACCAATCTCGGCAGCGGCCGCGGCTCGCGGGTGAGCTGCAGCCGGGCCTGGTCGAGGTGGTTGAGATAGAGGTGCGCGTCGCCGAGGGTGTGCACGAAGTCGCCCACCTCCAGACCCGCCACCTGGGCGACCATATGGGTCAACAAGGCGTACGACGCGATGTTGAAGGGAACCCCGAGGAAGACATCAGCCGAACGCTGGTAGAGCTGGCAGCTCAGCTTCCCGTCGGCGACGTAGAACTGGAACATCGTGTGACAGGGCGCCAGCGCCATGTCGGGGATGTCGGCGACATTCCAGGCGGACACGATGTGGCGGCGCGAGTCGGGGTTCGTACGAATCTGCTCGACGACCTGGCTGAGCTGGTCGAGATGCCGACCGTCCGGTGCCGGCCACGACCGCCACTGATAGCCGTAGACAGGTCCGAGGTCGCCATTGGCGTCGGCCCATTCGTCCCAGATCGTGATGCCGC
>JASLCW010000386.1 GCA_030151765.1 Marmoricola sp. | reverse complement strand
AGCTGCAGGAGAGCGTCATGAAGACGCGGATGCAGCCGATCGGCCAGGTCTGGGCGAAGATGCCGCGGATCGTGCGCGATCTCGCCCATCAGCTCGGCCGCGAGGTCGACCTTCAGATGGACGGACACGAGACCGAGCTCGACCGCTCGCTACTAGAGGCGCTGAAGGGTCCGTTGACCCATCTCGTCCGCAACGCGATGGACCACGGCATCGAGCGGCCCGGCGACCGGGTCGCGAAGGGGAAGTCCGCCCAGGGTGTGCTCTCCCTCCGTGCCTTCCACGAGAGCGGCCAGGTGGTCATCGAGATCAGCGACGACGGCGCCGGGATCGACCCGGCCCGGATCGGCGATGTCGCCTTGCAGCGCGGGCTGATCTCACGCGAGCAACTGTCCCGCATGGACAATCGCGAGATCATCGCGCTGATCTTCCAGCCGGGATTCTCGACGGCCTCCGAGGTCACCAATGTGTCGGGGCGCGGCGTCGGGATGGACGTCGTACGCACGAACATCGAGCGGATCGGCGGGACCGTCGACATGACCAGCCAGTCCGGACACGGTACGACGTGCCGGGTCCGGATCCCGCTGACGCTGGCGATCATCCCGGCCCTCGTCGTGGAGGAGGCCGGCGACCGTTACGCGATCCCGCAAGCGAATCTCGTCGAGCTGGTCCGCCTGGAGGGCGAGGAGCTGCGCCGCAGCGTCGAGGTGCTGGCCGGTGCGCCCGTGCTCCGCCTGCGCGGGCACCTGCTCCCGCTGGTCTCGCTGGCCGAGGTGCTCGGTGACGAGCGGGTCGAGACGGAGGCGCTGACCGTCGTGGTGGTTCAGTCCGACGATCTCCGTTTCGGACTCTGTGTCGAGCAGGTCCATGACACGCAGGAGATCGTGGTCAAGCCGATCGGCCGGCAGCTCAAGGGCATGTCGACGTACGCCGGCGCGACGATCATGGGTGACGGCAGAGTGTCGTTGATCCTCGATGTCGGAGGCATTGCGCAGACCGCTGCCGTGGAGAGTTCGGTCCAGCAGACGGTGGACACGCGTCGTACCTCGGGAGACGAGACCGCCCTGCTGGTGCTGGAGATCTCGGGTGGCCGGCGCGCGGCGCTGCCGCTCAACGAGGTGGCCCGGCTGGAGGAATTCCCCGACGAACTCGTCGAACGGACCGGCGTCGCCGAGGTCGTGCAGTACCGCGAGGGCATCCTGCCCCTGGTGCGGCTCGCTCAGGCCATCGGTCTGCCCGAGTCGGAGCGCGCCGACGCACCGCTCTCGGTCGTGGTCCACGAGGACGGCGGCCGCATGGTCGGCATCGTGATCGACCGGGTCCTCGACGTGGTCGAGACGGAGCTGGCCGTGAGCGAGGTCGGCTGCCGGCAGGGCGTGCTCGGATCGGCGGTCGTCCAGGACCGGGTCACCGACCTGGTCGATCTCGACGCCGTCGTACGACTGGCAGGAGTGGCGGTATGACGACAATGCTCGAAGCGACCGACCGCGGACTGTCGCAGCTGTGCACCTTCTGGCTCGACGGCCTCTTCTTCGGAGTGGACGTCGCGCAGGTCCAGGAAGTCCTGCGCTATCAGGAGATGACGACGGTCCCGCGGGCGCCGCGCGCGGTGCGCGGGCTGATCAACCTGCGTGGGCAGATCGTCACCGCCGTCGACCTGCGCTGCCGGCTCGGCCTGCCGGACCGGCCGGCAGAACAACTCCCGATGAATGTCATCGTGCGCAGCCGGGGAGAGGTGCAGAGCCTGCTGGTCGACGACATCGGCGATGTCATCGACACCAGTGACTACCTGCTCGAACCCGTGCCCGCCAATCTGCCTGCACCCGTCCGCGAGGCGCTTTGCGGCGTCATGTCACTGCCGGACGCCATCTTGCTGGTGCTCGACTCCGATCGAGCCGTCGACTGCACGACCACACCCGAGTCCGCTGGAGGGACATCATGACCGACACCATCGATGAGGGCATCGTCCTCGACCTCAGCCTGCAGCGGGATGTCCTGGACAGCCTGCCCACCCGGGTGATGCTGGCCGATCGCGATCTCGTGATCACCTACGCCAACAAGGCGACCATCGAAGGCCTGCGTGCGCTCGCCGACTGGATCCCGGTCGATCCCGATGCCCTGGTGGGCTCGAGTCTCGACATCTTCCACAAGGAACCGTCGTACCAGCGCGGTCTGCTGGCCGACGAGTCGCACCTTCCCAGGCGGGCACTGATCGAGGTCGGCCCGCAGACCCTCGACCTGCACGTGAGCGCCATCCACGACTCATCGGGCGCGTACGTCGGCGCGATGGCCACGTGGGACAACGTGACGGAGAAGCTCGAGCTGGAGCGGCACGTCGCGCAGGTGACCTCGATGATGGAGAACTCCCCGACGAACATGATGTTCGCCGACCGGGACCTCGTCATCACGTACATGAACCCGGCCTCGCTGCGCACCCTCACCGGCCTGGAGCAGCACCTGCCGGTCAAGGCCGCCGACGTGGTCGGTTCGAGTCTCGACATCTTCCACAAGAATCCGGCGTACCAGCGGGGCCTGTTGGCCGTGGCCGAGAACCTGCCGCGCCGTGCGGACATCCAGGTCGGCCCGGAGACCCTGGACCTGCTGGTCTCGGCGATCCAGGACAGCAAGGGCGAGTACATCGGTGCCATGGCGACCTGGGATGTCATCACCGACCGACTGCGTGCGCAGCGGGCGACCGCGGAGGCGACCGCCGACGCGACCGCGGTGAACCACGTCCTCTCCCGCTTGGCCGGCGTCACCACCGTCGACGAGGCGGTGCGTACGGCGCTGGACACCGTGCGCGCTGAGTTCGGCTGGGCCTACGGCTCCTACTGGAAGATCGACCCGAGCGCGCAGGCGCTGACCTTCGCGATCGAGTCCGGCGACGCGGGTCCGGAGTTCCGCAAGGTCACGCTCGAGGCCTCCTTCGCCCACGGTGTCGGCCTGGCCGGCCGGACCTGGTCGTCGGGCGATCTCATCTTCGAGGCCGACCTCGGCACCGTCACCGACTGCGTGCGCGCACCGGTTGCCCAGCGGGTCGGGGTGAAGTCCGGCGTGGCCTTCCCGATCACCAGCGGCGGCGAGGTGATCGGCACGATGGACTTCTTCGCGACCGAGACGCTCGAGCCGAGTCCGCAACGGCTCGACGCCCTGCGCAATGTCGGCCGGCTCGTCTCGCAGGCGATGGATCGGATCCAGAAGGAAACCTCCGATCGCGCCGCCGCAGCCGAGCTCTCCCGCAAGGTCGATCTCGTGCTCGAGGTCGTACGGGCGGCCGGTCAGGGCGACCTCACCCGCGAGATGCCGGTGTCGGGCGATGACGCGATCGGCCAGCTCGCCGGCGGACTCGAGCAGTTGCTCGCCACGTTGCGGCAGAGCATGGGCAATATCGGCGGTACGGCGGACAGCCTCGCCGTCGCCGCCGAGCAGCTGACCATCCTGTCGCAGGGGATGGGAGAGGGCGCGGCCCAGACCTCCGAGCGGGCGGCGAGCGCCTCGAGCTCGTCGGTCGAAGTGTCCGCGAGCGTCCAGACCGTCGCGACCGCGGCCGAGGAGATGACCGCCAGCATCCGGGAGATCGCCAAGAACGCGACCGAGGCCGCGACCGTGGCGACCGGTGCGGTGACGGTGGCCGGGGATGCTCAAGGAACGGTTGCCTCGCTCGGGGAGTCCAGCGCCGAGATCGGGCAGGTGATCAAGGTGATCACCTCGATCGCCCAGCAGACCAACCTGCTCGCCCTGAACGCCACCATTGAGGCGGCGCGGGCCGGCGATGCCGGCAAGGGCTTCGCGGTCGTCGCCAACGAGGTCAAGGAATTGGCCAAGGAGACCGCCCGCGCGACCGAGGACATCGGTCAGAAGATCGAGGCCATCCAGTCCGACACCCAGGCCGCGGTCACCGCGATCAGTGAGATCTCCGAGGTGATCGGCCGGATCAACGACATCCAGACCGCGATCGCCTCGGCGGTCGAGGAGCAGACCGCGACCACCAATGAGATCGCCCGCAGTGTCACCGAGGCGGCCGCCGGGGCCAATGGCATCGCCGCCGATGTGACGCAGGTGGCCTCCGCCGCGGACGACACCCGCCAGGGTGCGCAGAACACCCTGCAGTCCGCGACGGATCTCGCCTCGATGGCCAGTGAGCTGAAGAACCTGGTGGCTCAGTTCCAGGTCTGATCGAGACCCCACCCAAATGCATCCTCAAGGCACTGAGACCCCATGCAAATGCAGCATGAGGTCCCGGGTTTGCAGTCTTGTGGGGTCTCGACGGGTTGATGGTGCATTTCCCTGGGGTCTCAGCGTCTGACAATGCACAACGACCCGGCGTGGTGTGGAGCCCACGCCGGGTCGTTGCTTCCCTCCCACAGGCCCAGGCCTGCGGAGCTTCTGGGGGTACGCCGCCAGAGTGCCGTCAGCGCAGGGGCGCCAACCGGGACACCATGACGGCCGCCTGGGTACGGCGGGAGAGTCCGAGCTTGGACAGGATCGAGGTGACGTGGTTCTTCACCGTCTTCTCGGCCAGGAAGACACGCTCGCCGATCT
>JASLCW010000169.1 GCA_030151765.1 Marmoricola sp. | reverse complement strand
CGAAGACCTCGGCGCCGACGGCCATCCCGTAGGAGGCGACCATCTCGACGGCGGCGTGGTCGTAGACCTCGAAGGGCCCCCAGCCGAGGCAGACCCGGCGGGCGTTCTCGTTGGGCTCCTTCGCGAAGGCGATCGGCCGCCGGGTCGCGACGTCGATTACGACCCATGCGGACTCGGTGTTGCCCGGGTCGATGGCGAGGAGAGTCGCCATCACTGGGCCGCCGTCCGAGGGGCGGCGGCGATTCCTGCCGCCGCGGCAGCGGCGGCACGGCCGTCGTGGTTGACCTGGTCGCACACCGAGAACACGACGTAGCCGTTGCCGTTGAATCCGCGTTGGTTGCCGCGCGGCGCGGTTGACGCGAGGACGTGTCCGATCCGGGCGTCGATGGTCCGGCCCGAGTAGCGGGCGCAGGTGTCGGCGTGCTCCGACGTCGTACACGTGCAGGTGCCGTTCCGGTCCCACTCCGCGAGGGTGACGGTGTCGCCCTTCTGATATCCGCGGTCGTCGATGCGGACCTCGAACGTCTTGTCGCCACGCCAGACGGCTTCGAACATGGCTGGCCAGGTCTTGAGGGTGTGGTGGACGCTCATTGGGCACCGTCCTCGACGATCTCGGCGTCGGTGACGTCGATGGGTTGAGCGGTGTCCATGGCGTCGAGGTCGAGCAGCAGCGCGCGGGCGTCGGCTTCGGTCAGCTCCTTTGATGAGCCGATGGGGCGGCCGAGCTTCATCGCGGCGTACTCGAGGCGGTCTTCGCGGGAGGTGATGCCCTTGTCGCCCATCGCGGCGAACAGGGCTTTGGCGAGGGCGCTGGACGTGTTGAGTAGCAGGTCCTCCCCGGCTCGGACGTCCCGACTCATGGCATCGGGTTGACCGGCGCTCTGTGCATGCGCGTGACGGGTGCCTTCCGGCGACTGCTCGCCCGCGTCCGGTGCCGGGGAGGGAATCGTGCGGCCGAGCAGCGCGGCAATGCCTCGGGCGGGCTGGTTGATCCGCTCAGACTCGACCCGCTCCATCTGGAGTTCCTCGACGGCGTACACGCCGGAGAGGACGTCGGGCGCGACCTTGCGGCACACCTCAGACGCGGCCTTGGAGTAGAGCATTGCCTGCGGATCGGTCTGGTACTTGCTGTTGTTCGTGTACCCGGCCTTCTTCGCCCGCTCGAATGTCCATGTGGCCTGCTCGACGTGCTCGGTGCTGCGGCGACGGGCGGCGACCGTCACGGCCTGGTCGCTGGACTCGACAGTCCACACCTCGTGACCGGCGCCCAGGACGAGCGCAACCATCGCTCTGGCGTAGAGCGCAGCCTGTCCGTGGACGACGTAGATCTGCCGGACCGATTGCATCGGGTCGAGACCAAGGGACGCGCCGTACAGCATTGCGGCGGCGCACTCGTCGGGCTTGCCCTGGAAGTGCTTGGGGATCATCTGCGTCGAGGCGACGGCGGTGGCGAGCTTGTGGGCGTCGACCATGACGGCGGCGGCTTCGCGGATGAGGTTGGCGCCTGCGGTGCCGGTGGTTGTGGTGAGGTCTCCGGGGCGGACGGTAGCGAGTTCAGTGCTCATGCTGCGGGGATTCCTTCGGGTTCGGTCGCCCAGCGGGGCGGGGAGAGGGTGACGAAGCCGCTGGCGCCGGGGTGTGGGCCGACGGTTTCGGGGTGTGCGTGGCGGTGCTTGGCGAGCGCGGCGAGGGCGCGTCCGCGGGCGAGGAAGTCGGCGTCAAGGGTGACGACGCGGACGTTGTGGCGCCCGGTCTTGCCGACGAAGATCAGCGCGAAGTCTTCGATCTCGATCCCGCAGGCGGCGGCGACGTCGAGGTAGTGCGCGGCGGAGAGGTCGTAGCCGAAGCCGATGACAGCCTTGAGGAGGTCGTACTCCGATAGCGGGTCGCTCTTGGTGGACTTGAGGTCGACGGCGACCGGGGCGAGGAGGTCAAACCGAGCCTTGACCTTCATCCCGTCGGTGTCCTCGGCGAAGCACGACACCTCAGGCCGGGCGGCGGGCTGCTCGAGCAGCGCCATCGCCTCTTCGTGAGTGCGCAGCCGCGCCACCATCCGATCGACCATCTCGGAGTCGCCCGCGAGGATCGGCACGGCGCCGCGAGCCAGGGCGGCTTCTCGTGCTTCTTCGGCGGCCTTGCCGCGCCAGGTGGCGGCGTCGACGATCTCGATGTCTTCGTTGGTGCCGAATACGCGCGTGTGGAAGGCGGTGCCGACATCGAGCGCGGTCCGGTCGGCAGGTGGTGGACCGTAGTGCTCAGGCAGCAGGGCCTTCAGTGCGGATGACGAGAGGTGTTCCTGCTCGGCGTGGTAGGCCTCGTTGGGCAGGTCATAGATGACGCCGTGCATTCCTTGGTGGCACCGGCAGCCGCAGGTCAATCCTTGGTAGGTGCCGGCGCATCGGTTGTGCGAGTCGGCAGGGTTGGATGGTGCGCAGAAGCCGGAGCGGTACGTCATGATGCCTCCCCGAACGCCCATTCAGCGCAGCGCACGCAGTAGCCACCTTCGACGATCTCCCCGAGCCCGCAGCGGGCGCACAGTCGCCCGTTGGCTGCGTGACCGAGTGACCGGCCCAACGCGGTGAGTTCGGCTTGCGGCACGGCTGGCGCGAGGCTCTGGCGGGAGTCTTCGGGAGCAACCTCTGCGCGTTCAGCCAGGGTCGGCGGGGTCCAGTTGGGATTGCAGTCCTCGCACATCAGCGTGCGCCTCGCTTCACGGCCTCGCGGACCGCGTCAGCGATCGACTTCCGGATCACGGCGGCCGGGTAGCCGCTGTAGTGGGTTTCGCGCTCCCACTCGCTCATGAAGGTGTCGAGCAACGTGGCAGCGGTCGACTCGCGGAGGTCGCTGACCTTGGTGTCCTCGAACGGCGACGGGCAGGAACAACCGGAGTCGGTCGCCCACAGCAGCATCCCGTCGTGCTTACGGAGGTAGATCCGCAGCAGGTCGAACGAGTAGTCGGGCTCGGCCAGGTCGACGTCGGCGATGAGCGCGAGGTGCTCGCTGATCTGGGCTTCGCCCGCGCCCCAGCCGCCGATGAGGAAGTCCTGGATCTCGTCGTAGGTCGTCACTGGTCGCCCTCCTGCCGTGCCAGCGCGAGGGCGTCGTAGATCGGAGTCTCGGAGAGGCGCACGGCCTGCTCGATCTCGCGGTCCCACTTCTCCTGACGGCGTGCGGGGAGCTGACGGTTGATGAAGTCGTCGACGGTCATCCATACGATCGTGATGACGCATGCGATGGCGAAGCCGAGGAGTAGCCCGGGGATCACAGGACCGCTCCAGCGAAAGTGCAGGCGCCGTCCTGGTGGCGCGCGACCGCGCGTTCGAAGGTGTCGTCGTAGGTGTCGAGCGCGACGAACCCGCCTGTGGTGCCGAGCTTGGCGCCACAGCGAGAGCAGTCGAAGTGGTCCGCCTGGGTCATGACGCCGATCTCGACGACGGCGAGCATCACCGGGAGCTCGGCGATCGTGCCTTCGGCGGTGTGGTGGACCGTCCACTTGTCGCCATGCCAGTGCTTGGGCTCGGTGTGCTCGATGGTGGCCTCGGCCCACTGTGCCCACTGGGCGAGGTCGGCGAGCGAGTTGAGGTGGATCTGGGTCGCGCCGCCAGGGTGGTGTTGCGCGACCGCCACGCCGATGGGGTCGGGGAGGTCGAGGCGGCGGGCGTCGGCGAAGACGAGCCCGGTGGACACGGTGAGGTCGATGGTGCTCACTGGTCGTCTCCGATCTTGACCATGCGCTCGTACAGGGCGATGGCGGAGTCTTGGAGTTGGTCGACAGTTGGCTGCAAGGCGTCCCGAGCGGCGGCCCAGGCGGCGGTCCCAGCGGCGGCCCAAGCGGCGGTCC
>JASLCW010000165.1 GCA_030151765.1 Marmoricola sp. | reverse complement strand
CGACCATCGCAGGGTCACCGTGCCCTGGTCGGTCCGTCTCGCGCTGCGCGAGGGTCGTACGACGCGCGCAGACATCGATGCTCCTCCCGAGACCCCGGCCGGTGAGGTCGAAGGCGGCCTCGTCGACCGGATCGCCGCCGGTGCTGCCGCCGAGTTGGCGCATCGCGTCGAGGTGCTCGGCGAAGCCTGGGGCAGCAAGCCGCCGGCCGCACTGCGCGCCGGCGGGCTCGGCGTACGCGACCTGCGGGCGACCGCGACACTGCTCCACATCGAGGTGGAGGAGGCCGCACTGGTCGTCGAGGTCGCCGTGTCCGCCGGCCTCTTCGCGATCGGGATGACCGACGAGCTCGACGCCGCCTGGTTGCCCACGGACCGCTATGACGCCTGGCTGGCCGGCACGCCGGCGGCCCGGTGGGCGACGCTCGCGAATGCCTGGCTGACGATGCCGCGGCGACCCGCAGCCGTCGGCACCCGGTCCGGCACCGGCCCGGTCAATGCCCTCTCCGAGGGTGCCGAGGCCGGCTGGCTCCCCGCGATCAGGCGACGGGTCCTGGACGAGTTCGCCGAGCTTTCACCCGGCTCCGCGCTGGCGGCGGGCACCGGACTCGCCGGACTCGTCGAGCGGCTGCGTTGGTCCGGGCCACGACAGAACCGCGCGCACGAGGCCGAGATCGAGCCGCTGCTGCTCGAGGCCGCCGCGCTCGGCCTCCTCGCGCGAGGCAGCCTCTCCACCTTCGGGCGTGCCCTGGTGGCCGGCAAGGACGCCGCCGCTGTCCTGGACGCACTGATGCCACCGCCGGTGGACCACCTGTTGCTCCAGGCCGATCTCACCGCGGTCGCGCCCGGCCCGCTCGAGTCCGGTCTGGCTCGCCGGCTCGCACTGCTCGCCGACGTCGAGTCGCGCGGGGGCGCCACCGTCTATCGCTTCGCGGCCGATTCGGTACGCCGCGCCTTCGACGCGGGCTGGTCCGCCAACGAGGTGCACGTCTTCCTCGACGAGACCTCGCGTACGCCGGTCCCGCAGGCGCTGACCTATCTGGTCGACGATGTGGCCCGGCGCTTCGGCGTCCTTCGAGCGGGCGTGGCCGAGTCCTTCCTGCGCTCCGACGACGAACTCGCACTGACCGAGCTGATGCACCATCCCGAGGCACCGTCGTTGCGGCTGCGCCGGATCGCGCCGACCGTCGTGATCTCCGACGTGCCCCTGGGACAACTGCTCCCCCGGATCCGCGAACTCGGCTTCGCCCCGGTCGTCGAGGCGCCCGACGGCACCGTCCGGGTGGCCCGTGCCGACGGCTATCGCGCCCGCACTCCGAAGGCTCGCGGCGGCGCCCAGGCCGAGGTGCGCGCACAGGCGCGCGTGGCCGCCGTCGTCTCCGCGATCCGTGCCGGCGACCGGGCCGCGGCCAGCCGCCCGGCCCGCGCTTCGGTCAGTGCCCCTGCCGACGTGATCGCCCTGCTCCGCGGCGCCGCCGAGTCCGGCGAGCAGGTCGTGATCGGCTACGTCGGCAACGACGGAACCGTCGCCGAGCGCATGGTCCGCCCGCGTCGCGTCGAGGGCGGCCGGCTCTCGGCCTTCGACGAACGCGCCGACGACGACCGGGAGTTCGCCCTGCACCGGATCACCGCCGCCGCCCCGGTGTCCTGACTCGCGAAACACAACGCCCGTTGTGTTTTACCCACGGAACACACGGAGTTCGGTGTGATCCGTAGGCAATTCACAACGGATGTTGTGTTTCGCCAACGGGACTTGACGTCCTTGCCACCTCCATGGTTCATTAGTTGGGTAATGAACCAACCAACAAGAGGTGCATCTTGCTGATCGACGACGGCCGGCCGCTCTTCGAGCAGATCGCCGAGCAACTCGAACGCCAGGTCCTCGACGGCACCCTTCCCGAGGAGGCGCAGGCGCCCTCGACGAACGAGCTCGCCGCCTTCCACCAGATCAACCCCGCCACCGCGGCGAAGGGACTCAACGCCCTCGTCAGCGACGGGATCCTCTACAAGAAGCGAGGAATCGGAATGTTCGTCTCCACCGGAGCACGCGACAAGCTGCTCGGCCGCCGACGCGACGAATTCGTCCAGGAGTACGTCGAGCCCCTGCTGGCGCAGGCGCAGCGGCTGGGCATCGACCGCGACCACGTGATCGCGATGATCAAGGAGGGCCGCAAGTGAGCACCCCCGCCATCGAGGTCACGGGCCTCGGCCGACGTTTCGGCAGCAATGACGCACTGGCCGACGTCGACCTGACCATCCAGGCCGACACCATCGTCGGCCTCTTCGGGCGCAACGGCGCCGGGAAGACGACGCTGATGAGCCTGCTCACCGGGCAGGACTTCCCCACCACGGGAAGCGTCCGGATCTTCGGCGAGAACCCGCTCGAGAACGACGGCGTGCTCTCCCGGATCTGCTTCCAGCGCGAATCGCAGCAGTATTCGAACAACTACCGGGTGCAACACCTCCTCGGCATCGGGCCTGCCTTCTATCCGGAGTGGGATGCCGAGCTCGCCGACCGGCTGGTCGACGTCTTCCAGCTCCCCCGGCGGCGCCAGATCCAGAAGCTCTCGCGGGGCATGCGCGCCGCGGTCGGCGTGATCACCGCGCTCGCCTCCCGGGCACCGCTGACCATCCTCGACGAACCGGTGCTCGGCCTCGACGCGACCTCGCGCCGGGTCTTCTACGACGAGTTGATCAAGGCGTACGCCGAACACCCGCGCACGATCCTGCTCTCCACCCATCTCATCGACGAGGCCGCGGCCGCACTGGAGCAGGTCGTCGTCCTCGACCGGGGGCGGGTCGCTCTCGCCGGTGAGGTCGACGAGCTGCGCCGCCGCGCCAGCACCCTGACCGGCCCGTCAGACGCCGTACACGAACTCGTCGGCGGAGCCGCGCTCCTGCACGAGGAGCCGCTCGGCGGCTATGTCCGGGTCACCGCCGAGGTCCCGCCGACCGCGGGCATGCGGGCCTGGGCCCAGGAGCTCGGCGTCGACGTGGCACCCGTCTCCCTGCAGTCCCTCGTCGTCCACACCGGCCTCGTCGAAGGAGACCACCGATGAATCGCGCACTCGCCGTCACCCGCATGCACATGATCGACCGGCTCACCCTCTTCGCCCTGCCGATCGGGATCCTCGCCTCCGCCTTCGCGATCAACCTCGCGATCTGGTTCGTCGTCGCCGAGGACGGGCGCAAGACCGGCGGCCTCGCCTCCATCTACTGCTTCGTCGCCGCCGCCGCGGCCCTCGCCGTGGTCCGCGGCCTGCCCTTCGCGATGGGTCTGGGCAGCAGCCGGCGCGCCTTCACCGCCGGCACCTTCGTCACCGGCGGGATCCTCGGCGTCGTCTTCGGCACGCTCTGCTTCGTCCTCCAGCTCATCGAGCGCGGCAGTGACGGCTGGGGACTGCACGGTCACTTCTTCTGGTTCTCGTGGTTCGGCACTTCATGGGCCCTGGACTGGCTGCTCTTCGTCGTCTCGCTGATGACCGCCTTCGCCGTCGGGGCGCTCCTCGGCGCCGTCGTCGCCCGCTTCCAGATGCTCACCGTGATCGTCGGCGGCCCGCTGACGATCCTGGTCGGTGGCGGCGTCGCCGTCCTGCTGACCTGGAAGCACTGGTGGGGCGACGCCTTCGGATGGTTCGGCGATCTCACCCCCGCGACGACGACGCTGTGGTGCGCCGTACTCGCACTGGCCAGTGCGGCGGTCTCACGCGTGGTGCTGCGCCGCTACCGCGTGGGATAGCTCCCGCGGCTCACCAGCGACCTGAAGGTTTCCCGAAGGGTGCGGGTGGACCCTGTCGGAATGCGCCGACACCCCCTTCCGACGTACGCCGCCGCGCTGGCCGCGCTGGCGCTGGTGGCTGCCGCCCTCGTCGTCGGTACGACGAACTCCGCGACGGCTGCGCAGAAGACGGGGAGTCTCAGGATCGTCGTCACCGGCCTCGCCCACGGCGTGAAGGCCAAGATCCGGGCCAAGAGCCCCCACCACAAGGCCTTGCGCGCCACCGGCACGAAGACCTTCAAGAAGATCTCCCCCGGGAACTACACGATCACCATCGCCCCCGTGCGCGGATACGCCCAGTCCGCGAAGAAGCTGACGGTCAAGGTCAAGGCCACCCGTCGTACGACGGTCCGCGTCACCTTCACCCGTCTCCAACTCAAGTTCAGCCAGGTCACGACCGGATCCGACGACACCTGTGCCGTGGCGGTCGATCACACCGCGTGGTGCTGGGGCGCGAACCACTACGGCCAGCTCGGCAGCAGCGTCAACATCAGCACCGAATCGGCGAACCCGCGACCGCACCAGGTTCCGGGAGGTGCGGTGTGGACGTCCCTGAGTGCGAGCCTGTTCAGCACCTGCGGACTGCGGCTCGACCACACTGTGTGGTGCTGGGGCAGCAATCAGTGGCGACAACTGGGCACCGGTACCAATGCCGGCAGCGATGTCGCAAATCCCGCACCCATGCTCGTACCCGGCGGCGGCGTCTGGGCCTCGGTCAGCGCGAATGTCTTCCACACGTGCGGGATCAGGTCGACCGACCGGAGTGCCTGGTGCTGGGGAACGAATCCGTGGGGAGAGCTCGGTGTCGATCCCACCGTCACCGACTCCTCATGGACGCCGGTACCCGTCGCCGGAGGCGGGAGCTGGCGCAGCATCACCACCGGCAGCAACCACACCTGCGGCATCAAGACCGACGGATCGGCCTGGTGCTGGGGTGCGAACCTGTCGGGGGCCCTCGGGAACCCGACCGGCAGCGGACAGTACGCCGCCAACCCGACTCCCCTGCCGGTCACCGGCGGTGCGATCTGGAGGAGCTTGACGGCGGGCGTCGACAACACCTGCGGGCAGCGCTCCGACAACACCGTCATGTGTTGGGGCAGCAACCAGTACGGACAACTCGGCGTCACCACAGGCTCGGGTCAGAGCGCGCCGTACCCAACCCCCGTTCAGGTCACCGGTGGGGGCACCTGGGCCACCGTGGCAACCGGTGGCGGGCTGCAGGCCTGCGGCACCCGGCCCGACGGAACGGGGTGGTGCTGGGGCCGGAATGCTTCGGGACAGCTCGGCGACGGCACGATGGGTGGCTACTCCGCCGTACCCGTCAAGGTGCCCGGCTCGGGCTGGTCGGCGATCAGCACTGCCGGCGGCCACACCTGCGCCCTGAAAGCAGGCACGGTCTGGTGCTGGGGCTCCAACCAGTACGGCGAGATCGGCTCGGGTGCCCACAGCGGCGTCGACGGCGACAAGAGCCTGGTGCCGATCCGGGTGCCGGCGCCCTGGGCTGCCCGCTGACCCCGCCACCTAGACTCGCTCCGTGAACGACGGCCCACTCATCGTCCAGTCGGACAAGACCCTCCTCCTCGAGGTCGACCACGAGCAGGCCGACGCGGCACGCAAGGCGATCGCTCCCTTCGCGGAACTCGAGCGCAGCCCGGAGCACATCCACACCTATCGACTCACGCCCCTCGGCCTGTGGAATGCGCGCGCGGCCGGGCACGATGCCGAGCAGGTGATCGACACCCTGCTCACCTTCAGCCGGTACGCCGTGCCGCACGCTCTGCTGGTCGATGTCGCCGAGACGATGGACCGCTACGGCCGGCTCCGCCTCGAGAAGCATCCGACCCACGGGCTGGTGCTGACCAGCACCGATGCCGCCGTCTTCGAGGAGGTCACCCGCTCCAAGCGGGTGGCGGGCATGATCGGTGCCCGGCTCGACCCGGCCCCCGGCGCTGCCGGCACGGTCATCGTGCACGCCTCCGAACGCGGCGATCTCAAGCAGGCCCTGCTCAAACTCGGTTGGCCGGCGGAGGATCTCGCGGGCTATGTCGACGGCGAGGCGCACCCGATCGACCTCGCCCAGGACGGCTGGTCGCTCCGCGACTACCAGCGCCAGGCGGCGGAATCCTTCTGGCACGGCGGCTCCGGAGTCGTCGTACTCCCTTGTGGGGCGGGCAAGACGATCGTCGGCGCTGCCGCGATGTCCGAGGCCAAGGCGACCACGCTGATCCTGGTCACCAACACCGTCAG
>JASLCW010000125.1 GCA_030151765.1 Marmoricola sp. | reverse complement strand
GGGGCGGCGACATCGTGGAGCGGCTCTTCAAGCCGCTGCCGAGCATGGTGGTCGCGCACTACCTCGGCGTCCCCGAGGAGGACCGCGGCCGCTTCGATGCCTGGACCGAGGCGATCGTGGCGGCGAGCTCGGCCAGTGACCCGCAGGTGGGTGCGGACGCGACGATGGAGCTGATGGGCTACTTCGGCGAGCTCATCGAGCGGCGCCGTACCGAGCCCGGGGACGACGTCGTCTCGCATCTGGTGGCGGCCGGCGAGGGTGACTCGCCCGAGGGGATCATGCGCATCCTGGCCTTCACCTTCACGATGGTGGCCGGTGGCAGCGACACGACCACCGGCCTGCTCGGCGCGGGGATCCAACTGCTGGGGGAGCGGCCCGACCAGCGCGCACTGGTTCTCGACGACGTACCGGCGGCGGTCGAGGAGTTGCTCCGGCTCACCTCGCCCGTCCAGGGTCTCGCCCGTACGACGACCCGCGGTGTCGACATCGACGGCGTCACCATCCCGCAGGGGCGCAAGGTGCTGCTCTGCTACGGATCCGCCAATCGTGACGAGGAGATGTACGGCGCGGACGCCGAGCAGCTCGACGTACGACGGGAGCCGCGGCAGATCCTCACGTTCGCCCACGGCGCACACCACTGTCTCGGCGCCGCCGCAGCCCGCATGATGGGGCGCGTGGCCCTGACCGAACTCCTGCAGCGGATCCCCGACTTCGATGTCGATCCGGCGTCGGTGACCTGGGCGCCGGGCAACTACGTGCGCCGGCCGCTGAGTGTGCGGATCGCGATTCGATGAAGTGCATTCTGGTGGGTCTGGGCAGGTTGAGAATGCAGTTGAGTGGGGTCTCACGGTGTTTTTGGTGCATTTGAGTGGGGTCTCGGCGTGACCTGGCTTGCCGGCGAGCGCGCCGGGCTGGCCGCCGACCACATCCTCGACACCGCCGCCCGGCTCTTCGCCGAGCAGGGGGTCGACGGTCCGGGCATGGATGCGGTGGCGCGGGCGGCGGGATGTTCGCGGGCGACGCTGTACCGCTATTTCGCGAACCGCCACGAGCTGCAGGTCGCCTTCGCCCGTCGTGAGGCGGAGGCGATCCTGGCCGAGGTGGCCGCCGAAATCCGGTCGATCCGCGATCCACGGGCTCGTAGTGTCGCGTCCGTGATCTCCTGTCTGCGCGCGGTGCGCTCGCGTCCGCACCTCACCGCCTGGTACGCCGCCGACGGTGCGCCAGTGCTCAACGGGATCCTGCGGGAGTCCGTGATCACCGATCTGGCGGACGGCGATGCCGATCCTGACCGGGCCCGGTGGACGCTGCGACTGATCGTCTCCTTCCTGACCGACCCCGGCAAGGACGAGGCCGAGGAGCGCCGCCTGCTGGAACGTTTCCTGCCGGCGATCACCGCGTGACGAAGCCCGCTTGATGAAACCACTGCAGGACCGGCCCTTCCGGCTCTTCTTCCTCGGAGAGGTGGTCAACAACGCCGGCACGTCGATGGCGAACCTGGCACTGGTCTTCGCCGTACTCGCCATCGACAACTCGGCTGCCGCGGTCGGCTGGGTGGCGGCCGCGTGGACGGTTCCGATGGTGGCCTTCATGCTGCTCGGTGGTGCCATCGCGGATCGGCTGCCGCGGGCGCTGGTGCTGCGCGGCTGCAATCTCGGCCAGGGTGCGTTGCAGGCGATCGCCGCGGCCTTGGTGCTCACCGGAGTCGCGGATGTGTGGCACCTGGTGGTGCTGCAGTTCCTCAGCGGGACGCTCTTCGCGGTCAGCTACCCCGCCTTCCACGGCATGGTCCCGATCCTGCTCCCGGAGGAGCAGCGGAAGTCGGCGTACCTGCTGCTCGGCCAGTCGCAGAGCGTGCTCAGCGTCGCCGGTCCCGCGGTGGCCGGCATCCTGGTCGCCACCGCCGGCCCGGGATGGGGACTGGCCATCGATGCGGCGACCTATTTCGCGGCCGCGGTCTTCCTCGGCCTCCTGCGCCTGCCCGTGGGCGAGCGCCCGGAGCGACAGCCGGGAGTGATCGGTGACTTCGTCAGCGGATGGTCCTATGTCCGCGGGCTCGGCTGGGTGCTGCCGATCGCGTGCTGCTCGCTGGTCTTCAACGCCCTGATCAGCGGCCCCATCGCGGTTCTCGGGCCGGTGATCGCGAAGGGCACGATCGGCAGTGACGGCTGGGGCTTCGCACGGGCGGGTCAGGCGGTCGGCATGTTCCTGGTGACCTTCGCGCTGGCCCGGATCACGCTGCGGCACCCGCTGCGCGCCGCGCTGCTCGGCTTCGTCGTCAGTGCGATCCCGATGCTGCTGCTCGCGGGTCGCGTCGAGACGATCAGTCTCTCGGCGGGCTTCCTGGTCGCCGGCGCCGGTCTCGGGTTGATCAACCTGGCGTGGAATCTGACCGTGCAGGAGAAGGTTCGCGAGGACATGCTCTCGCGGGTGATGTCGATCGACGGCTTCTTCTCCTTCGTCGCGATGCCGCTCGGGCAGGTGCTCGTCGGTCCGCTCGCCCTCGCCTTCGGGCACCAGGGTGTCGAGTTGGGTGCTGCGATCGCCTGCGTGATGGTGTTCGCGGTGGGGATGAGTGTGCGTCCCATCCGCAGCTTGCGGCTCGAGGGTGAAGCGGCATCGACCTGAGTGCCATACTCACCGGCGTGCGAGTGGGACTGACCGGCGGAATCGCCAGTGGCAAGAGCACCGTGTCGCAGATCCTGCGCGAGCTCGGTGCGGTGGTGATCGATGCCGACGCGCTGGCGCGCGAGGTGGTCGCGAAGGGTACGCCGGGGCTCGCGGCGGTCGTGGAGACCTTCGGGGCAGGACTGCTCGGTGCCGACGGCGAGCTCGACCGCCCCAGAATGGGCGAGCTGGTCTTCGCCGACGACGAGGCCCGCCGCAAGCTCGAGTCGATCGTGCACCCACTGGTCTTCGAGCGGATCGTCGAGCTCGAAGAGGGCGCACCCGCGGGTGCGGTGGTCGTCCACGACATCCCCTTGCTGGCCGAGTCCGGCCGCGCCGCCGCATCCGATCGCGGGGGCTTCGAGGCCGTCCTCGTGGTCGACGTACCGGAGGAGCAACAGGTGGAGCGCGGCATCGCCCGCGGTATGGCCGAGTCCGACGTACGGGACCGGATGGCGAAGCAGGCCACTCGCGAGCAGCGCCGCGCGATCGCCACCCATGTGATCGACAACACCGGCACGGTCGACGAGCTGCGTGCCCGGGTCATCGCCCTGTACGACGAACTGCGTCGCTGATCAGGCAGCCCAGACAAACGGCCCGGTCCACCCCAACAGTGGACCGGGCCGTTTCAGGGACCCTCTCGAGGGAACTCAGGCCGCGAGGTCGGGATCGGCCAGCCGGCGAAGCTTGGCGATCGCCTCGCGCTCCAGCTGGCGGACCCGCTCCGCGGAGATCCCGTGCTTGGCGCCGATGTCGGCCAGCTTGTGCTGGCGGCCGTCGACCAGGCCATAACGGGACCGGATGATGTCCGCCGAACGATCGTCGAGGCCGCCCACGAGGCCGAGCAGCCGGTTGCGGGCGTCGACGTCGATGACGGTGAGGTCGGGACCGGGGGCGTTCTCCTGGGCGATCAGGTCACCCAGCGAGGTGTCGCCGTCCTCGTCGATCGGGGTGTCGAGGCTGACGTGGTCGCGGCCCCAGGCGATCAGGTCGAGGACCCGGTCGATCTCCATGCCGAGCTCGGCGGCGATCTCCTCCGGCTCCGGGTTGCGGCCGAGCTGACGCTCGAGCAGCCGGCGGGCCGAACTCACCTGGTTGAGCTCTTCAACGACGTGCACGGGAAGGCGTACGACGCGGGCCTGCTGGGCGATGCCGCGCGTGATCGCCTGACGGACCCACCAGGTCGCATAGGTCGAGAAC
>JASLCW010000116.1 GCA_030151765.1 Marmoricola sp. | reverse complement strand
TCGATCATCGCGCGCAGCTGGCTGCCGGCGACGTGGCCGACGACGGACACGAGACCGATGGCGCCATACGCGAGGTAGCCGAGCGTGTTGACGTCGTCACCGGAATAGACGGCATAGCCGAGGTCGACCAGTTGCGCGGTGCGGGAGATGTCACCCGTGGCCTCCTTTACCGCGACGACCGTCTCCCAGTCCTTCGCTGCGACGTAGGTCTCGAGCGCGATCTTCGTGCCGGTCCGGCCGGGCACGTCGTAGAGCATCACCGGCACGGCCGTGGCGTCCACGACCTGCCGGAAGTGGTTGAGCACGCCGAGCTGGCTGGGCTTGTTGTAGTAGGGCGTGACGAGCAGGAGCCCGTCGGCGCCGACCTTCTCGGCCTGCTTGGCGAGCTCGACCGAGTGACGCGTGTCGTTGGTGCCGACGCCCGCGACGATCTTGGCGCGGTCGCCGACGGCGTCCTTGACGGCGGCCAGGGTCTCGCCGTCCTCGGCACCCGTGGTGGTCGGCGACTCGCCGGTCGTGCCGGACACGACGATGCCGTCGTTGCCGTTGTCGACCAGGTGCTTGGCGACCTTCTGCACCCCGTCCAGATCGACCGAGCCGTCCTCGCGGAACGGCGTGACCATCGCTGTCAGCATGGTGCCGAAGGGTGCAGAACTCATGACCGCAAGCCTATCGCGACACGGTCGCGCAGCCTGCACTCACACGTGAGGCATGACCTCCGCGGCGACGAGGCGCAGGTGGTCGAGGTCG
Organism: Marmoricola sp.; assembly: GCA_030151765.1. Lineage (GTDB taxonomy): Bacteria > Actinomycetota > Actinomycetes > Propionibacteriales > Nocardioidaceae > Marmoricola. Next base: position 1,759 of record JASLCW010000116.1, on the reverse strand, counting down.
TCCAGGTCCAGCATCTGCAGGTAGATCCGCTGGCTCCCGAGTGCCTCGAAGCGCTTGATCTTGTCGATCACCTCGGCAGGTGTCCCAGCCAGCCCGTTGGCACGCAGTTCGTCGACCTCACGCCCGATGGACGCCGCCCGGCGGGCGATCTCGGCCTCGTCCTCCCCGACGCACAGCACCAGTGCGTTCGACCAGGTGAGCTCGTCGGGATCGCGGTCGACGGCCTCCGCCGCGCGGCGTACCCGGCCGAACTGGAGGGCGGTGAACTCCTCGTCCACGAACGGCAGGTTGAACTCGTCGGCGTACGCCGCGGCCAGCGCAGGTGTCTTGCGGGCGCCCTTGCCACCGATCAGCACGGGTACGCCGCCACGGTGACCGTTGCTCTGGGTCGGCTTGGGCACCGCGGGGCTGTCGGCGAGCTGGTAGTGCTGTCCGTCGAAGGCATAGAGCTCGCCGACCGGCGTCGTCCACAGGCCGGTGATCAGCTCGAGCTGCTCGGCGTACCGCTCGAACCGCTCGGCGGTGTCGGGGAACGGAATGCCGTAGGCCGTGTGCTCCTGGGTGAACCAGCCCGCGCCGATGCCGAGCTCGACGCGACCGCCGCTCATCTGGTCGACCTGGGCGACCTGGATCGCCAGCACTCCGGGATGCCGGAAGGTCGCGCTCGTCATCATCGTGCCCAGCCGGATGGTGCTGGTCTCACGGGCAAGCCCGGCAAGTGTGGTCCAGGCATCCGTCGACCCCGGCAACCCGTCCCCGCTCATGTGCAGGTAGTGGTCGCTGCGGAAGAAGGCGTCGAAGCCGAGCCGCTCCGACTCGAGCGCGACGGCCAACAGGTCGTCGTAGGTGGCACCTTGCTGGGGTTCGGTGAAGACGCGGAGCTCCATGGCTCCACCCTGTCAGGTGCTTGGTCAGGCCTCGGTGCCGCCGCAGGCGAAGGTCCGCTCCCACCACACGACCGTGAAGCCCTCGCGGGGCTCGCGGCGGACCTCGGTCCAGCGCTTGCGGTTGATCTCGGGATAGTGGGTGTCCCCGGGGGGCGAGAGCGGGATCTCGGAGATGATCTGCTCGTCGGCGTACGGCATGGCGGCGGCGTAGACCGCGGCTCCCCCGCCGATCATCACCTGCTTGTCATCGGTCTGCTTGTCATCGCCCTGCTCGGCAAGGATCTGGTCCGCGAGCGCGAGAGCGGACGGTACGTCGGAGGCCACCTGCACTCCTGGCGCGGTCCAGTCCGGGTCGCGGGTGAGCACGATCGTGGTGCGCCCGGGGAGCGGACGGCCGATGCTCTCGTGGGTGACGCGGCCGATGACCAGGACGTGGCCCATCGTGGTTGCCTTGAAGTGCGCGAAGTCCGCGGGCAGGTGCCACGGGATGTCGGCGGCATCGCCGATCACGCCGTTCTCGGCGACGGCGACGATGGTGGAGACCTTGCGGCCGGCGGGAGTCATGGGCGCTCGCTTCGGGTCAGACCGCGATCGGGGCCTTGATGGCCGGGTGCGGGTCATAGCCCTCAACGCTGATGTCGTCGAGCTCGAAGGCGTCGATCTCGGTGACGGCAGGATTGAGCACCAGCGTCGGCAGCGGCCGGGGCTCACGGGTCAGCTGGAGCCGCGCCTGGTCCAGATGGTTGGAGTAGAGGTGAGCGTCTCCCAGCGTGTGCACGAAGTCGCCGACCGCGAGGACCGCGACCTGCGCGATCATGTGGGTAAGCAGTGCGTAGGCAGCGATGTTGAAGGGCCCGGCGAGGAAGAGGTGG
>JASLCW010000110.1 GCA_030151765.1 Marmoricola sp. | reverse complement strand
ACACCTCCGCCGAGCTCCTGGAGAAGATCACCGGCACCGCCGTCGACTCCCCGCTCTGCATGACCTGCGGCACCAAGATGCGCCCCGCCGGCAGCTGCTACGTCTGCGAAGGCTGCGGCAGCACCTCCGGCTGCAGCTGAGCCGACCGACGTCAATGGTGGGGCGCCGGAGTCCGGCGCCCCACCACCGTCACATCGAGACTCGGAGGACCAGTGGACGACTTTGTTGCAGATGAGGAACTAGAAGAGGTTCTCGCTGCGGTCGTCGCGGCTGATCCCACCGGTGAGCGCATTGGTCAGACGCTTCGGAACTCGATCGACCAGTTGTACGACGGGCAACACACAGGGCGCTATCGCTGGGATCAGTTGTACAAGACTGAGAAGACTCATTGCGGAACTCTTGTCGAGATCAATCTTCAACGTGAGTTCGATTTCGATGACGGCGACAAACTCGACTACATGATCGCCGGTTTTGATGTCGACTGTAAGTACAGCCAATCGTATGGCGGCTGGATGATCCCCAATGAAGCTCACGGGAAGCTGTGCCTGGTCGTCACAGCGAACGATGAGAAGGCGACATGGAGTGCGGGCGTCGTGCGTGCTCGTGAAGAGTGGCTCAACCCGGGCCGTAACCGGGACGCCAAGGCGACCTTAAGCGCCGAGGGCAAAGACCAGATTCGTTGGATCGGCGTTCGCGATATGCCGCTGCCGCCGAATGTCTTGCTCGACCTGCCCTCCGACGATGTCGAGGCGATCTTTGCGGCGAAGTCTGGTCAGCAGAGGGTCAACGAACTCTTTCGGCGTGCTCAGCAGCGGAGGATCGGTCGCGGTGTGGTAGCGACGGTTGCGCAACAGTCTGACTACATGAAGCGCGTGCGTGGCAATGGAGGTGCTCGAACGGCGCTTCAGGGCGATGGAATCGTGATCTTCGGGCACTACCGAAACCACAGCAGACTGGCGGTACAACTCGGGCTCGATCAGCTTCACGGCGGAGAGAGCATGAGCGCTCGCCTTGCGCCGTCACACGCCGACGCGGTCTGGTCAGCTGAAATCGACGGCCAATGGTGGCGAGTCGCAACCGACGATGACGCCGTGGTGCCTGCCCCGGCCCTTCCGAAAGTGTCGGCGGCGGGATGAAGACTGTGATGCTGAACGAGGGGTCGCTCGTGAGAGGAAAAATCGGGTGAACGAGCTGACTGTTGTTGAGATCTGCGCGGGCGCTGGCGGACAAGCGCTCGGTCTCCATCGGGCAGGTTTTACGCACAAGCTAGCCGTAGAAATCGATGACTCCGCTGCTGCGACGCTGCGCCACAACCTGCAGTTGCGCGAAGGGGGTAGCCCCGATGTGCGTGTTGGTGACGTTGCTGATCGCGCGATCTGGGACCCGCAACAGTTCGAAGGGGTCGATCTTTTCGCCGGCGGTGTGCCGTGCCCGCCCTTCTCGATCGCCGGCCGACAGCTAGGTTCCCAAGATGAGCGCGACCTATTCGCGTGGGCAGTCGAGCAGGTTGGCGTCATTCGGCCGAGGGCGCTGATGCTCGAGAACGTCCGTGGCCTGAGCATGCCCAGATTCAGCGGCTACCGCCAGGCTGTTGCCGATCGCCTGGACGAGCTTGGCTACTGGAGCGAGTGGCGGTTGCTTCACGCCAATAACCACGGCGTTGTCCAACTCCGCCCGCGGTTCGTGCTTGTCGCCATGAGTCATGAAGACGCCAAGCATTTCCATTGGCCAGAGGAGACGCCAACAACCCGGACGGTCGGTACCGAACTGCACGATCTCATGGCGGCGAATGGATGGAAGTACGCCGATGCGTGGGCTGAGGTCGCCAACGATATTGCGCCGACTGTCGTGGGCGGGAGTAAGAAGCACGGCGGGGCGGACTTGGGCCCAACCCGCGCCAAGAGGGCATGGGCGCTCCTTGGCGTCGACGGGAGGGGAATCGCAGACGAAGCACCTCGTCGCAGTGCCCATTCTTTCCGGACAAGCCTTCCTCGACTTACCAATGAGATGGTCATGCGTATTCAGGGTTGGGGGAGCGCTGGATACGAATGGGAGTTCCTTGGCCGCAAGACCTCTGTATATCGGCAGATTGGCAACGCGTTCCCTCCGCCTGTCGCCGAAGCTGTTGGCCGCTCGATCGCCGACGCTCTCCAGCATCTGGGTGTCCAGCGTGAACTCGAGAAGCGCCGCATACACGACGAGCTCTATTCGATTCTGAAGACCGCCGACCGGCCACTCAACGAAGCTGAGCTGCTCGCGAGCCTCGGGGAGGAGGTGTCCCTGGACCTACTCGATGAACGTGTCAGCGCGCTCGGACGTGACTTTTACGTTGACGTGCGAGTCAAGCGAGGCGAGCGCTACTTCGAACTGGGCGACTTCAAGGCTTTCCGAGGCCAAGACGACCACCTTCGCCACGAGGCTTTCGCTGAGCGAGAGTCACGAGCCAGGGTCAGCTGACGTGCCGCGGACCGCAGCTTCGATTCGATCGGCGACGACGGCGGGGTTCTCGTGCTCCCAAACGCGAATCACGGTCCAGCCAGCCTCGACTAGCGCCTGGTCGTGCTTCGCATCGCGCTCCCTGTTTCCGGTGATCTTCGGGCCCCAATAGTCGCGGTTCCGAGTCGGCGGCTTGAAGTGCTCCGGGCACCCATGCCAGTAGCAGCCGTCGATGAAGACCGCGATCTTGGACCGCGGGAACACGATGTCGGCCCGCCAGCGAAGGTTGGGAAGCGCCTTGCGGTCGACAAAGTAGCGCAGGCCGTGCCGGTGGAGCAGTCGACGAACGGCCATCTCGGGCGACGTGTCTCGCGATCGGTTGGCTTGCATGTTGCGCCGTCGGCCGGGATTGAGCGCCCACGACTCCGTCATCAGAACAGGTTAGTCGTGCCCGTCGAGCATCTCGCTAATCAACTGAACGACCTGGCCCTGTTCAAGGGCGCTCAGTCGCCGTACGCGGCCGTATGCCAAATCGGCCTTGGACCGAACACGCTGCCCGGGTCAAGTCCCTCGTAGTGGTGTAGCGCTGCGTGCTCCTCGTTGGGGTGTCAGGCGGTCAGCGCGG
>JASLCW010000094.1 GCA_030151765.1 Marmoricola sp. | reverse complement strand
GACCATCAACCTCAACTGAGCTGACGCTCTGAAGATCTCTTGTGCCGCGGATAGCTGCGCCCAGGTGGCCGGGATCCACGGCACAACGCCCAGAAAGATCGAGTGTGCCTCGGGGTTCAGCGGCCGTAACCACAGGGCGCAACCCGAGCCGGACGGCGAAGCCGGGAAGCAGCAGCGCCCACCCTCGCGCAACCAGAAGACGGCCGTAACCGAGCCATCCAAGGAAACGAGACAACCGCGAGCCGCCGGCGACACCCAAGGAAGGCGCGCCGGCGGCGGAAGACGGCTGCCTCAGACGGCGGTCTTCCACTCGAAACCGTCGGGGTCCGTGAAGCCCTCGTCGGCCAGCACGACCAGGCGGTGCGAGCCGCTGCCGGCCTCGTCGACGCCGGCGTCCTTGGCGAGCGCCTTGCGCTTGTAGAGGGCGAGCTTGACCGGGCTGGAGCCGGTGTCGAACTCGACGTACTTGGAGCCGTAGCTCTTCGCCACCGCGATGCCGTGCTCGGTGTAGAAGGCCTTGGTGGCGGCGACATCGGCGACGCCGAGCAGGAGTACGACGTCCTCGACGCGGCCGGTGGGGCCGTCGTCCTTCTTCTTCGACGAGGCGATCTTCCAGATCGTGCCGTCGGGAGCGGACAGCACCGCGCCGAAGCCCCACAGCGACTTGGTCGGCTCCTTGATCGTCGTGGCGCCGGCGGCACGGGCTCGGTCGACAATGGCGCGGACATCGCTCGGTCCCGGGACCAGCACCGAGAGTGTGAAGCCGCGGAAACCCGAGGCAGACTCGTCGGAGGCATGGGCAGTGACGCCGCCGTCGAGACCGAAGGCCTCCTTGATGAAGAGCAGTGTCGCCGCAGGATCGTTGCCGGCGAGGGAGATCGCGTTGATCGTGGTCATGAGAGTTCTCCTTCGGGAGAGGGATGGTGGCGCGGCTGCGCAGAGGGCTGCGCGGTACGCCGGGGAGCACATGGGTGCGGTCGGTCGGCTCAGCCGACCTGGTTGATCCGGATGAGATTGCCGGCTGGGTCGCGGACGGCACAGTCGCGGACGCCGTACGGCTGGTCGGTCGGCTCCTGAACGATGTCGGCACCGCCCTGGACCAGCTTGTCGAAGGTCGCCTCGAGGTCATTGCTCGCCAACTGGAGGATCGCGTAGGTGCCCTTCGCCATCATCTCCGTGATGACCCGGCGCTCGTCGTCGGTGACACCGGGGTCGACGGCAGGGGGAGCGAGGACGATCGAGGTCTCCGGCTGGTTCTTCGGGCCGATCGTGATCCAGCGCATGGTGCCGCCGCCGACGTCCATGCGAACCTCGAAGTCGAACAGGCCCTGCCAGAAGGCGAGGGAGGCCTCGGGGTCGGTGTGCGGGAGGAAGGTTCCGTGAATGGTGATTGCCATGTCCCCAACGCTAGGGACGCGGCGACACCGGCGCTTCTCGATTCATGATCGATCCGGCTGGCGCCCGTCTCGATCATGAATTACCTCGTCGGGAAAGCCTTGCCGGCTTTCCTGATCGGTCTGGTGACTTGTTTCGCGATGCACGCGGGGATGCCGTCGAGATCGAGGTCGGGATTGCCGGCCATCTCGTCGCGGAATTCGCTCGGGCTCATCCCGACGAGTTCGGAGAAGCGGGTGCTGAAGGTGCCGAGCGAGGAGCAGCCGACCGCGAAGCAGACCTCGGTCACGCTCATCTCGCCGAGGCGCAGCAGGGCCATCGCGCGCTCGATCCGCCGGGTCATCAGATAGCTGTACGGCGCCTCGCCGAAGGCCTTCTTGAACTGCCGGCTGAGGTGCCCGGAGGAGATGTGCTCGTCACGGGCGAGGACCTCGAGGTTGAGCGGCTCGGCGTATTCGCGGTCGATCCGGTCCCGGATCCGGCGCAGGCGGGCGAGGTCGTCCAGGTGGGCCGGGCGCTCGCTCATGGGCTCATGTTCGCAGGAACCGGGAAATTCGTGCACCCGCCGATGCAACCGAAACGGACCCCGCCGCGTCTGTGGGGGTACAGGTGGTGCGCGGGCCTGTACGGGGGTCGGGTCCGCGCACCCAGAATTCAATCGACGTCGATCTCCCGGGCGCCGGTCATGCTGCGGAGTTCGTCGTACGTCGTGGAGAAGACCGCGGCCGGGTGTCCGGCGGCCGCCCACAGCACCGGGTACTGCGCCAGCGCCCGATCGAGGCACGTCGGCACCGGTTGCGGGTGTGCGATGGGGGAGACCCCGCCGATCACCTGGCCGGTGTGTGTCGTGACGAAGTCGCTGCTGGCCCGGTCGAGGCGCTCGAAGCCGAGTTCCGCCGCGACCTTGGCGGTGTCGACGCGGTGCGCGCCCGAGGTGAGGACCAGGACCGGGGTGCCGCCCGCGTCGAAGAGCAGGCTGTTGGCGATGGCCCCGACCGCGCAGCCGAGTGCCTCGGCGGCCAGCTTCGCGGTGTGGACCGAGTCCGGGAGCACCCGGATCTCGCCCGTCCCGCCGTGCTCGGCGAGGGCGGTGCGGAAGGAACTGATGCGGACATGCTCCGTCGTCATGGCCCCAGCGTAGGTGGCCTGCTTCTCGAGGTCTTGACGTGTCGGAGGAAGCGGCTATGATCGAATCAATCGAACAGATGTTCGATCACCGCTCGGGTGTGCGATGACATCGACCCCCATCGTGCACCCGGGCACCGACAGAAAGGGGCCCGGCATGACGACGCTGGTTCCGGAGCGCTTCCACATCCCGGAGGCCTCGCTCGAGTGCCTGCGCCGGGCCGCAGTCACCCTGAGCGAGGCGATCCTCACCGAGGATCCGGCGGAGCACTATGCGCTCGCCCATGTCAGTGCGCTGCGGGCGACCGCGGCCGTGCTCGCCGCCCGGGCCCGGCCCACGGGCCGCGCCGCTCGGCAGCGCAATGCCTGGCTGCTGCTGCGCCAGGTCGCCCCGGAGTTCGCCGAATGGGCCGACTTCTTCGCCGCCGGTGCCGGCAAGCGGGCGGCGGCCGAGGCCGGGGCTCGCAACGCGGCCAGCGCGCGTGAGGCCGACGACCTGGTGCGCGATGCCGACCACTTCCTCGCCGTGGTGGAGACCTCCTTCGGTCTCACCGGACGGGTGGCCTGACGCTGCTGGGGCCTACGCTGGGGTCATGCAGACCGAGGCGACCGGAAGACCATGGGAGCGGCGCGCCGCCGCGCGCACGGCCGTTG
>JASLCW010000079.1 GCA_030151765.1 Marmoricola sp. | reverse complement strand
CCCACCTTCCCGGGGTTCAACCCGACGCTCACGATCATGGCCAATGCCCTCCGGATCGCCCGCGGGCTGGCCACCAACCCGGGGGAGTGACATGACCACCATTCCGCAGCACAGTCGTCGATCCGTCCTTCGAGCGGCGGGCGTCGTCGCCACCGGCGCGGCTGCCCTGGCGGTGACCGGGCGGGCCGGTGCCGCGACCGGGCGTCCGCAGCGCGTCGTCATCTTCTCCCGGACCAACGGCTATCGGCATGCCTCGATCCCCAATGCCATCGCGGCGCTGAAGGACCTCGGTGTCGCCAACGGGGTCGACGTGGTCGCCACCGAGGATCCCGGTGTGTTCACGCGCGAGGGCCTGCGTGACGTGACCGCGATCGCCTTCGCCAGCACCCAGGGCAATGTCCTGACGAACCCGGCGCGGGCGGCGATCGAGGACTTCGTCAGGTCAGGCGGTGGCTGGATGGGCATCCACGCGGCTGCGGACACGGAGTACGACTGGCCCTTCTACACCGAGCTGCTCTCGGGTGGCCGCTTCCTCTGTCATCCCCTGATGAACCAGTCCGGACGCGTCGTACGGGAGGTCGCAGGGCATCTCTCGACCGCGGCGCTGCCCGCGGTCTGGACGATCCCGAGTGAGGAGTTCTACTCGTTCAAGAAGGATGTCCGCGGCACGGCGCAGGTGCTGCTCCGGCTGGACGAGTCGAGCTACTGCTCCTTCCCCAACACGGCCCTGCTGCCGCCGCCACCGCCGACCGACGTGAGCCTCACGACGCTGGTGCCGACGCTGCTCACCGAGCTGACCGCTCCTCGCGTGATCTCCGGCAAGATGGGCGACCATCCGCTCTGCTGGCAGGCGCCGGTCGGACGTGGCCTCTCCTGGTACACCGCCCTGGGACACGAGCCGGCGCTGTACGCCGATCCGCTCTTCCGCAGCCACCTGCTGGGCGGACTGCTCACCGTGAGCCGGCACGGGGCAGCCAACCTGGTGGGATAGCTCTTGCGGCATCGAACAGGTGTTCGATATGGTCTCGCCATGAGCAGCTCGAGCTCGACCTCTCCTTTCGCTTCGGTGGCCAGCTTCCCGGCGGCAGAGGCGAAGGAGCTTGCTGCGTTGCGCACGCGCTTGCGTGAGATCGACGGGGGAGGACTCAGCGACCTCGAGCGTATCGATCTGATCGAGGAGCTCGAGCTGCTCATCGCGGCCTTCACGACGGAGGCCAGGACGCTTCTGAATCAGGCCTCGCTGAGCACGGCTGTCGCCATGGCCAGCCGGTGAGCGCAGCGCGCGGGCATCGTGTCCCAGTAGTACGGGAAGGTGATGAGGGCGATCAGCAGCGCCCAGCCCATCGATGTGCGCCACGCGGCGTCGATCGCCCCGACCGTCGTACGGAAGGTCTCGCGTCCGGCGGCATCGAGAACCTCCCAGGCGACGGCGAGATCAACGGTCGGATCGCCCACTGACAAGCCCCCGAAGTCGAGGACCGCGGCCAATCCGCCGTCGCCGCCGATCAGAAGGTTCTCGGCGAAGAGATCACCGTGATACCAGGCGGGTCGAGGTCGGAGCGCTTTCGCGGCCCGGACTGCATCCGACCAGATCTGCTGCGCGCGATCGAGATCGAGGTTCAGGCCGGCGATCCGGCGACACTGGCTGACCAAGGTGTCGAAGTCCTCGACGAAGTCGGTCAGGGGCTGCCCGCGGTACCAGGAGAGTGCCGGATCGGCCGAGGCTTCGGGAGGCACCGGTGCGTCGCTCAGCTCGATGACGAACCGCCCCAGGTCGCGGGCGAGTGCCGTGGAGCGGGACGGCACCGTCGGGGTGGCGCCCTCGGTCCAGCCCGTCACCAGCCAGTGCTCGGGATAGTCGAGCGCCGGCTCGCCGACGGCCACGACCTCCGGCACGGGGGCGGTCAGCCGCTCGGCGAGGTAGGGCAGCCACCGTGCTTCCTTGACGATCGCCTCCGAGCCGCCCGGCTGTCGCGGAAGCCTGATCAGGAATTCGGTACCGAGGCGGAACAGGGCATTGGTCGACCCGGTCGTCGTGAGCGGCGCGATCGCGAGCCCGGAGAATGCGGGGAAGCCGGCGTCGACGAGCCTGCGAACCAGGGCCTCGTCGACATCGAGATCGTCATCATGGAGCGCGGCCACGTCCCGATCTTCCCGGCGCGACCGCGACCCGGGCAACCGGATTCAGCAGGCCTGCCTCATTCCCGGACCTTCCCTCGTTGCGCCTTCAGCTCGCCCCGCCGGCGCTTGGAGTCGACGCGGCGGCGTTGGGAGGACTTCGACGGCTTCGTCGGCACGCGCTTCGGTGGAGGGGGAGCGAGGGTACGTCGGACGATCTCGGCGAGACGATCGCGGGCGGCCATGCGATTGCGATGCTGGGAACGATGCTCGGTGGCGACGATGCGGATCGGGTCGGTGAAGCGGGCGCGCTGCGCATCGGTCAGGGTGCTCGACGTACGGGCGTCGAAGACGAGTTCGACCCGGCTGTCGGTGGTGTTGACGCCCTGGCCGCCGGGGCCGGAGGAGCGCGAGAAGCGCTCCACGAGCTCGACCTCGGGGATGACCAGTCCGTCGGGAATCCCCGGTCCGGGTGAGACGTAGAGGTCGGTCACCGTCTCTTGCGCCACTCGATGGCGGGGCAGGTGTCCATCACCATCGGTACGCCGGCCTCGTGGGCCCGGGCGAAGGCTGCCTCGTCGACGACCCCCAACTGCAGCCAGACGCCCTTGGCACCGATCGTGATCGCCTCGTCGACGAACTGCCCGGCGGCCTCGGAGCGTCGGAAGACGTCGACGACGTCGATCGGGAAGGGGATCGAGGCGAGATCCGCATAGCCCTGCTCCCCGAGTACGACGGGCGCCGACGGATGCACCGGGACGATCCGCTTGCCGCGGGACTGCAGCACCGCGGCGATCTCGTACGCCGTTCGCGTGGGATCGCCGGAGAGGCCCACGACCGCCCACGTCTCGCACTCGTCCAGCATGAAGTCGACCGATGCACGGTCCTGCCACGACTCAGCCATGACCCGAGCGTAGGCCGCCCATCTGGTGAGCTCGCGGCGACCGGATTCTGAGAAATTGACTAAGGTGCGCACCGTGACTCTTGCTGACACCCGACTCCAGGCGATCTACGACCTCGTGCTCCAGCGCAATCCCGGCGAGCGCGAGTTCCACCAGGCGGTGCGGGAGGTGCTCGACTCGCTGGGTCCGGTCCTCGCCAAGAACCCGGAGTACGCCGACGCGCGCGTCATCGAGCGCATCTGCGAGCCGGAGCGTCAGATCATCTTCCGGGTCCCGTGGACCACGGACGCCGGCCGGATCGAGATCAACCGCGGTTTCCGGGTGGAGTTCAACTCCGCGCTCGGCCCCTACAAGGGCGGCCTGCGCTTCCACCCCAGCGTCTACCTGGGCATCGTGAAATTCCTCGGCTTCGAGCAGATCTTCAAGAACGCGCTCACCGGCATGCCGATCGGCGGCGGCAAGGGCGGCTCGGACTTCGACCCCAAGGGTCGTAGCGATGCCGAGGTGATGCGCTTCTGCCAGTCCTTCATGACCGAGCTCTACCGCCACATCGGCGAGTACCGCGACGTACCGGCCGGTGACATCGGCGTCGGCGGCCGCGAGATCGGTTATCTCTTCGGTCAGTACAAGCGGATCACCAACCAGTACGAGTCCGGTGTCCTCACCGGCAAGGGCATCGGCTGGGGTGGTTCGCTGGTGCGGACCGAGGCGACCGGCTACGGCACCGTCTACTTCGTCCAGGAGATGCTGCGCACGAAGGGTCAGTCGCTCGACGGCAAGCGCGTCGTCGTCTCCGGCTCGGGCAATGTCGCGATCTATGCGATCGAGAAGGTGCACGAGCTCGGCGGCACGGTCGTCGCCTGCTCCGACTCCGGCGGCTATGTCGTCGACGAGAAGGGCATCGACCTCGACCTGGTCAAGGAGATCAAGGAAGTACGCCGCGGCCGCATCGCCGACTACGTCGACGCGCGCGGTGGCGCCGCCGTACACGTGGCCGACGGCAGCATCTGGGATGTCGCCTGCGATGTCGCGCTTCCGTGCGCGACCCAGAACGAGATCAACGAGTCCGACGCGCAGACGCTGGTCCGCAATGGCTGCATCGCGGTCGCGGAGGGCGCGAACATGCCCACGATGCCGGCCGCCATCGCCGTTCTCAACGATGCCGGCGTCCTCTTCGGCCCGGGCAAGGCCGCGAACGCGGGTGGCGTCGCGACCAGTGCGCTCGAGATGCAGCAGAACGCCTCGCGCGACAAGTGGACCTTCGACCACACCGAGCAGCGCCTCGCCGAGATCATGGTCGGCATCCACGAGCGCTGCGCCGCGGCCGCCGAGGAATTCGGCCGCCCCGGCGACTACGTGCTCGGCGCGAATACCTCGTCCTTCATCCAGGTGGCGGACGCGATGCTTGCGATGGGCGTCATCTAGGGACCTCGTACGGCGGTGGGCCGCTCGCCGTTGGACGTGTCCCCGTTGCCGATCTGGCTGTCGTTCCCGGCACCCCAGCACCACGCGGTGCCGATGCCGCGTAGTCCGCATGTCGTGGACTCTGCGGCACTGACCGATGTCCAGTCGCTGGCCGTGCCCACGCGGGTGGGCACGACGACGTGGTCGGGAGTGGTTCCGATGCCGAGCTGAACCTCGACATTGGATCCCCAGCACCACAGGGTCCCGGGCGCCCGGATGCCACAGGTGTGCACCATGCCGGCGGCCGCCGATCGCCAATCCTTGGCGGTTCCCACCTGTTGTGGGTACGGGGTGGTGTTGGGGTTGTTGGTGCCGAGCTCGCCGGCGGTGCCGCGGCCCCAGCACCACAGGCTGTGGTTTGTCTTGAGGGCGCAGGCATGACTGCTGCCGGCGCTCACGCTCATCCAATCCGTTCCCGGGACCTGAATCGGGACGGCCGATGAGGTCGGACTCGGTACGCCGAGTTGTCCGTCGGTGTTGTCTCCCCAGCACCAGAGGGTGTGGTTCGCGCGCACGCCGCAGGTGGCGTCGTACCCGGGAGAGATGCTCGCCCAGTCCGATTCGGCGCCGATGCGCTGTGGATAGCTCACGATGCTGCCGCCGGTGCCGGCCTGGCCATGCTGGTTGTATCCCCAGCACCATGCGGATCGATCGGTCTTGATCCCGCAGGTGTCCTGGTAGCCGGTCGCGATCTCGCTCCATCTCGACGGGTCGGCCACCTCGGCTGGCCTATCTGTCTGTCCCATGATCGAGGCATTGCCGAGCTCGCCGTAGGTGTTGTCGCCCCAGCACTTCGCTCGATGTTGGAGGTCGAGCGCGCAGGTGTGGTACATACTCGGCGCAATCTGCAGCCACCTGCCGCCGACCTCCTTGGGCACGCTAGTGGGCGGGAGTGGCCCGATCCCGAGTTGCCCCTTGTTGTTGGGACCCCAGCACCATGCCTTCGCGTCGTTCCGAAGGCCGCACATTGCGCCGCCACCTGACCGAACGGTGCTCCACCGGGGCGGGAGATAGGCGACCGTGACGACCTTGCGGTGCTTCTTGCCCACGCGCACGGTGAAATCGGCACGCTTCGGCGTGTAGGCGCCGGTCGGCACGGTCACCGTGGCGGCACGGATCCGATACTTGCCCGGTTTGACCTTGGCGAAGACCGTGGTCCGGGTGATGGTCCGCTTGAACTTCTTCGGGCCGGTGATCACCACCCGCGGCCGGTTCCCGCGGGGAATCCCGCTGATGGTGACCTTGAGGCCCTTCTTGGCCTTCTTGACCTGAGTGACGTGTGGCTGGCTCGCCTGCGAGGGCGCCGGGGAGAGCCCGATCGACATCGTCAGGGCGAGCAGACCCGCCATCGCCAGCATTCGGGTACGACGTACCCCCGTCCAACGTCCCATCTCCGCACACTCCTCGGGCCGCACGTGGATCGGCCGATCGTACGGCGAAAAGGCGCCGCTGTCAGCGGTCCGATCACGCGTACTGGTAGTCCTCGAGCGGGAAGTGCGACTGCTCGCGGAAGGCATTGAGGGTCGTGGTGGGCCGGAGCAGGGTCGCCTCGCCGTGCTGATTGAAGTAGTAGCTGTTGGCGGTGGCGCAGTCGCCGAGGACGAAGACGCTGTCGCCCACCTTCTCCGTCATCCGGTCCAGGAAGGCGGTGTTGGCCTCGTCGGTCACCTCGAAGACGTCGGCATCGCGTCGGTCCATCTCGCGGAGCAGGCGCTCCATGTGCTTCATCTGCGACTCGATCGTCGTGAAGTACGACAGGCCGCTGTACGAGTAAGGGCTGTTGAGCGAGAAGAAGTTCGGGAAGCGTGGCACGCTGATGCCCTCGTAGGCCTGGAAGCGGTTGTCCCGCCACCACTGCCCGAGATTGCGGCCCTCGCGCCCGAGGATCTCGAGGGCGGGGAAGTTCGTGTCCCAGAGGTTGAATCCGGTGGCCAGCACCAGCACGTCGATGTCGGTACGACGCCCGTCCGCGGTGATGATCCCGGTCTCGTCGATGCGCGAGATCGAGTCGGTCTCCAGATGCACGTGCGGCTTGAGGAAGGTCGGGTAGTAGTCGTTCGAGAAGGTCGGCCGCTTGCAGCCGAAGGAATAGTCGGGCGTCAGCTTGCGACGCAGCTCCGGATCCCCGACCTGGCGTCGCAGGTGCGCGCGACAGACCTTCTCGCCGAGGACGTTGGCGGCCCGGACGTCCTTGTAGTGCAGGACGCCCGCCACCATCATCACCTCGAGCACCGAGGTGCCGGCGAGGCGGACCGCGCGCTGGCTCAGCGGAAGCTTCGCGAAGAGACCGCGTACCGGTGCGGGCACCGGAAGGTCGGGTTTGGCGCTGACCCAGATCGCGGTGCGCTGGTAGACCGTGAGCTCGGCGAGGCGATCCGCGATCGTCGGGATCAGCTGCACGGCGGTGGCGCCGGTCCCGATCACCGCGGCGCGCTTGCCGGAGAGGTCGTAGTCGTCGTCCCAGTCGGTGGTGTGGATGACCTTGCCGGTGAAGGACTCGATGCCCTCGATGTCCGGCATCCTCGGCTGGGAGAGGAAGCCGGTGGCGGTCAGCAGGAAGCGTGCCGAGACAACCTCTCCGGACTTCGTGGTCACCCGCCACAGCTGGGCGCCGTCGTCCCAGGCGGCCTGCTCGACGACCTGACCGAAGCGCATGTAGCGACGCAGGTCGTACTTGTCGGCCACGTGCTCGGCGTACTTCTTGAGCTCGCTGCCGGGGGCGAAGAGCCTTGTCCAGTAGGGATTCGGCTCGAAGGAATAGGAGTACGTCGACGACGGGATGTCGACGGCGAGCCCCGGATAGTGGTTCACGTGCCAGGTCCCGCCGAGATCGTCCTCGCGTTCGAGGATGCAGAGATCCTCGTAGCCGCTGCGGTTGAGCTGGATGGCGGCTCCCATGCCGCCGAAGCCGGCGCCGACGATGATCGCGTCGAAGGTCTCGGTCATGCCTGGGTCTCCTCGTGGTGATCGCTCTGCTCGGTGATGCGGGCGCGATAGGCGGCGCGCTCGGGACGGTCGGGGCGCAATGCGCGGTCGTCGCGGATGGCTCGGCGGATGCCGCCGAGCACCGGCTCCGGTACGAGCGCGGACGCGGTGGCGAGGGCGCCGACATATCCCGGTACGGCGGTCTCCGCATGGCGATGTCCGAGGCTGTCCACGACCGCCCGCGCGATCGCCTCGGGCTTCACCTTCGGGATCGGCCGCATGTCGAGGCCGCTCGCCAGCGCCGTGTCGACGGCGGAGGGCAGGATCGCGCTGATGGAGACGCCCTGCGACGCGAATTCGAGACGGGTGGCCGCGGTGAGGCCGACGACGGCGAACTTGCTGGCGTTGTAGATCGCCAGGCCCTTGACCGGGAACTTGCCCGCCAGGGAGGCGACATTGACGACGTGGCCGCGGCCGCGTTCGACCATGCCGGGTAGGACCGCCCGCATGCCGTTGACGACCCCGAAGACGTTGACGTCCATGGTGAGCCGGTCGGTCGCCGGGTCGAGGTCGAGGAAGCCGCCGTTGGGCATCACGCCGGCGTTGTTGACCAGGACGGAGGTCGGTCCGTGCACGGATTCGGCGTACTCCACGAAGGCGGCGAAGGAATCGGCGTCCGCGACGTCGAGTGCCGCGCCGATGCCGCCGATCTCGGCGGCGGCCTTCTGCGCGCCGGTCTCGTCGAGGTCGCCGATCGCGACCAGCGCGCCGCGTTCGGCGAAGGCGCGTGCGGTTGCGAGCCCGATGCCCTGGGCGGCACCCGTGATGAGCACCGCGGCAGCCTTGAGATCGATGCGGGGATAGTGCGTCATGACAACTCCTGTCGGATGCGCGCCGGCAGGTGCTCGCGGGCAGCTGCCAGGGTGACGCCCCGACGGCTGCCGTCCATGAAGTTCGCGCCCATTGCGGCGAGTTCCCGCGGACCCGGCTCGATCCGGATCACCCGTACGCCGCGGCCGCGCAGCAGTGCCACCTCGCGGTCGACCCGGCGGGTCATCGGTCGGCGGAGCAGGCGTTCGGCGCGGTCGGCGCCGCGGGCGGGCGCGCCGCCCCGAGTGCTCATCGGCGGCACGACGACGATCTCGTCGAGCCCCTGGTCGGCAAGGAGATCGGCGGAGGTGGGTGACGCCGTACCGCCGTCGAGATAGTGGCGGCCGTTGATCGCCACCGGCGGGAACCAGCCCGGGATCGCCCAGGACGCGGTCATCGCGTCGGCGAGACCGGCTCCCGACCCAGTGGTGAAGGGGACCCGTTCGCCGGACCGGGTGTCGACCGAGACCAATCGGGTTCGCGGATGCGCGACCCAGCCGCTGGAGACCGCGAGCTCGTCGGCGAAGGCGCGGAGGAAGGCGAAGTCGCCGTTGCCTCGGGGCAGCAGTGCGGCGAGGCCGGTCGTCAGATCGACCCGGCGTCGTACCGCGGCGCCGACCAGCCCGAGTCCCGGTAGGGAGGGCCGGGGCAGTGGCGGCAAGGGTCGTGGCTCGGCGGCGATGCGCCGTCCGAGCGGCGAATTCGCGGTCACGCCGGCAGCCGCGGCGTCGAGGTCGGCGAGGATCTCCTTGGTCGACACCCCGCTGCCGAGCAGGGCCGCCGTCTCGGCGCCGGCCGAGGTGCCCTGGATGACCTCCGCCTCGCGCGCATCCCAGCCGAGCGCCTCCTCGATCAGCGACAGCGCGACCGCGGTCCACGCGAATCCGACCGGACCGCCACAACCCAACACGAGCCCACGTCTCATGGGGAGAGGTTAGTCGATTACCTGTTACCGCTGGTCACGGTATTTCTCCGGTCGACCCGGTAGCGGACGAAGACCGGCCTCAGTGCCGCCGCGATCAGGACCCCGACGATCACCAGGATGCCGCCGCCGGCGGCGGTCGCCGGTGCGCCGGCGACCGCGGCGACGCCGCCGTGGAGAGTGTCCGCGAGCCTCGGGCCGCCCGCGACCACGACGACGAAGACACCCTGGAGGCGTCCGCGGACCTCATCGCTCGCGGACTCCTGGAGCATCGTCGACCTGAAGGCGGCCGAGGCCATGTCCGCGGCGCCGCCGACCATGAGGCCGACCAGGCAGATCCACAGCCAGGGACTCGTGCCGCCGCCGGCCGCCGCAGCGGCCAGTCCGGAGAGGGTGATCCCGGCGCCCCACACGACGATCGACGCGATCACGGCCAACCCCTGGCGGGTGACCCGCGAGACCCAGCCGGAGAAGATCCCGCCGAGCACGGCGCCGGCCGGGATCGCCGCGAAGAGCAGCGCGAAGGCCAGGCCGCCGTCGACCGGCCCACCGAAGCTGACGTGGGCGAGCTGCGGGAAGAGCGCCCGCGGCATGCCGAACATCATCGCGATGATGTCCACGACGAAGCTCATCAACAGCACCGGGTGGCCGCGCAGGTAGCCGAGGCCGTCGAGCACGGAACGCAGCCCGGCCTTCGGTACGACGCCGAGCGGGGGCATCGCGGGCAGCTTGACGACCGCCCACAACGTGGCACCCAGAGTGATCGTGTCCACCAGATAGAGCCACGAGTAGCCGAGCAGCGGGATCAGCGCCCCGCCGACGAGAGGTCCGGCGATGGCGCCGAACTGCATCACGGTCATGTTGAGCGAGTTGGCGGCCGGGAGCTGATCGCGCTCCACGAGGCGTGGCAACAGCGCGCTCCGGGTCGGTTGGTTGACCGCGAAGAAGGCCTGTTGCACGGCGAAGATGGTCAGGATCAGCCAGACATCCTGTGCATGGGTGACGGCCTGGATCCAGAAGAGCGCACTCGTGCCGATCAGCCCGACGGTGGTGATCAGCAGCAGCTTCCGGCGGTCCATCGCATCGGCGAGCGCGCCGCCGTACAGGCCGAGGACGACCAGGGGCAGCAGCCCGAACATGCCGGTGAGGCCGACGTACGCCGACGACTTGGTGATCGCGTAGATCTGCGCGGGCACGGCGACCACGGTGAGCTGGGCGCCGATGACGGTGATGATGTTCGCGCTCCACAGCCGACGGAAGTCGGGCTGCTGCAGCGGTCTCGTGTCCGCCAGGTGATCGCGCCAACCCACGGCGAGCAGGCTATCTGTGGGCCGGTGATCTCAGCGCAGGGAGTGCTCGTGGGCGAAGACGACGATCTGCACCCGGTCGCGCAGCCCGAGCTTGCGCAGGATGGCACCGACGTGGGTTTTCACCGTGGATTCGCTGGCGAAGATGCGGTCGCCGATCTCGGCATTGGAGAGTCCCGCGGCGACGGCGCCGAAGACCTCCTTCTCCTTGTCGGTCAGCTCGGCGTACGCCGCCGGGACCGGGGCGCGCTCGCGGAAGCTGCCGTCGAGCAGGGTGGCCAGGTCCGTGGGAGCCAGCACGGCATTGCCGGTGACGACGGTCCGGATCGCGTCGGTCAGCTGCGCGGGCGTGGCGTCCTTGAGCAGGAAGCCGCTGGCGCCGTACCGGATCGCGGTCGCGGCGCGGTCGTCGAGATTGAAGGTGGTGAGGACGACCACCCGGACCGGCTTCGTACGGCGTGCGGCGCGTTCGGGCGCGAAGATCTGCCGGGTCGCCTCGACGCCGTCCATCTCGGGCATCCTGATGTCCATCAGGACGACGTCCGGTTCGAGCTCGTCGACGCGGGCGATCGCATCGAGCCCGTCCGCGGCCTCGCCGACGACCGTCATGTCCGGCTGCGCGCCGATGATCACGGAGACCCCGGCGCGGAAGAGCTCCTGATCGTCGACCAGCAGGACGTCGATGTCGCTCACCGCGGCCTCACCGGAATCCACGCACTCGCCACGAATCGCCCGCTCTCGTGCTCGATGGTGAGCGTGCCGCCGATCGCATCGAGCCGCCGGCGCATGCCGGTCAGCCCATGGCTCGAGGGACCGGGTGCCTCGGTCGTCTCGTTCGCGACCTCGATCCGGAGCCCGTCGGTCCAGTCCCGGGTGATGGTGAGCGGGGCGTCGCGGCGGCCGTGCTTGATCGCATTGGTGAGCATCTCCTGGAGCACGCGATATCCGATCACGTCGAGCTCGGGAGGCAAGGGCCGGGGCATGCCGACGACGCGGTCGGCGATCTCGGTCCCGCCCGCGCGTACGCCGTCGATCAGCGAGTCGAGGCTGCCGACGCTCTGCACCGGCGTCTCCGTCGAACGATTGAGCACCGTGCGTACGTCGCGCAGGGAGCCGCGGGCGGCGTCGGCGATGTCCCGCATGCTCTTCTGGAGGGATTCGTGGTCGGCGCCGTCGCGGAACTGGGCCGCCTCGGCCTGGGCGAGGATCACCGCGAGCGAGTGCCCGACGACATCGTGGACATCGCGGGCCAGATCGGCCTGCTGCTCCTTGAGGGCGGCGATCTGCTGAGCCTGCTCGGCGTCCTGCACGGCCTCCTGGCGAGCGACCTCGGTGACATCCGCGCGCTGCCGGAAGCGCAGGGCGATGCCGAGCAACCACGGCACCGCCAGCCCCAGCAGGCCGATGGCGACGAAGGCGGTGACCGTCGAGAGCTGGCTGGTGCTGGTGAGGCTGCGGATGAGGCTGCCGCGCCAGAGCAGGCGCAGGGGTGAGCTGCCCTGGATGCCGTAGTACTGCGCGTAGGCATAGCCGCCGTACGCCGCGACGGGCATGGCGAGTGCGCTGGTCCACAGCACCGGAGCGCTGCCCCAGCGGCCGCATCCGTAGGCGACGACGGCGACGCCGATCTCGGCGATCGAGAAGGGCACGCCGAAGGCGAACTGATAGATGCCCGCTGCCGCGACGAGCAGCAGGGCGGTGCCGGGGGAGCGCCGGTGGAGGCCCGCGGCGACGGCGATGATGCCGCCCACGACGAGCGCGTTGAGGACATCGGGCCAGACATAGCTGGTGAAGCCGCCGACCAGCGCGGCCCGGCGGATGGCGTCACCGACCGTGAGCACGCCGAGACCGACGCCGATGGCGATGTCGGGTCCCCAGGTGATCTGCGGGCGCGTGGAGCTCACCGGAGTCATCCTAGAGATCGTGCGCCCGCCACCATCTCCGCGAGGAGCGAGGGGTAGTCGAGGCCGGCCGCGGCGAACATCTTCGGTACCTGGGACTGCTCGGTCATTCCGGGCATCGTGTTGATCTCGTTGAGCACCCAGCCGTCGGTGGTGAGGAAGAAGTCCACTCGGGCCACCCCGGCACAGTCGAGAGCCTCGAAGAGTGCCCGGGCATGCTCCAGGAGTTGGTTCAGGTCGGGCTCGCCCAGGGGTGCGGGAAGCACGAACTGCGCGCTGCCGTCGTACTTCGTGCCGGTGTCGAAGAGGCCCTCGGCGCGGATCTCGAGGGGCGGCCCCAGCAGCAGCCTCCCGTCGGTACGGCGCAGGACGGCGATGTCGATCTCGCGACCCACCAGGACCTCCTCGATGAGGACCCGCGAGTCGACGACGAAGGCCTGCCGGAGGGCGGCCGCCCATTCGCGTTCGGTCCGGACCAGGCTGACGCCGTGGCTCGAACCGGCGCGGACCGGCTTGACCACGCACGGCCCGGGGAAGTCCGCGCCGGGAGCGGTGAGCATCGAGCCCTTGGCGGTGCGGATGCCCAGGGTCTCGGCGACGGCCTTGGTGGCCCACTTGTCCATTCCGATCGCACCGGCGCCGACCGGCGAGCCCACGACCGGGACATCCGCGAGCGCACACAGCGCCGCCAGGCTGCCGTCCTCGCCCAGGGGTCCGTGGACGGCCGGGAAGACGGCGTCGGCGTGCTCCATGCGGGTCACCGCGCCGGAGAGCCCGATCGAGCGGCCACGTGAGTCGATCCAGTGACCACGGCGGTCGATGGTGAGCTCCTCGACGCTGTGTCCTCCGGCACGCAGCCCTGAGGTGACACTGGCGGCGGACGCCATGCCCACCTCGTGCTCGCAGTTGCGGCCACCGCCGATGACGATGACGTGCGTCATGACGCCACCTTCAGTTCATGGTCGGTGGTGACGGCACGTCGTACCCGGGAGCCGATGCCGGTGACGATCTCGTGCTCGAGGGTGCCCGCCCAGGCGGCCCATTCGCGCACGCTGGGCCCCTCGCTGCCGAAGACGGTGACGATCTCGCCGGGCCGGACCTGCTCGTCGCCGAGGTCGATGACCGTCTGGTCCATCGAGATCCGGCCGGCGACGGAGCAGCGCCGGCCGCGTACGACGACCTCGGCGCCCTTGCTGGCAAAGGGGATTCCGTCCGCATAGCCCACCGGGATCAGCCCGAGGTGGGTGGCCTTCGGGGTGGTCCAGGTGTGGCCGTAGCCGACCGGCGTACCGGCCGGCACCCATCGGCACGACACGAGGGGAGCGCGCAGTGTGAGGGCCGGGTGCAGGGCAGGTGACCCGATCCCCACCAGGCCGGCGCCGATGCGGCTCATCGTGTGATGGCTGGCCGGATCGTTCAGCGTCGCCGCGGTGGCGGCGAGGTGCAGGTCGCGCGGCCGGAGGCCGACGGCGTGCGCCACCCGGACGGCCGCCTCGAACTGCGCCCGTCCGCATGCGTTCGAGGGATCGGCGGGCCGGTCGGCACAGGGGAGATGTCCCATGACGCCCACGACACGGATCCGGCCGGTCCGCTCGAGCTGGGCCGCCTTGGTGCACAGGGCGAACCAGGTCCCGCGCGGTGCTCCGTCCCGGGCCATCCCGGTGTCCACGTGCAGATGCACGTCGATCGAACCCGTGCCGGTGGCGACCGCTCGGAGATGCTCGAGTGACGGTACGGCGACCTCCACGCCCAGGCGGCGCGCTCCGGAGAAGTCGGCGTCGACAGGATTGAGCCAGCTCAGGATCGGTGCGCGCACCCCCGTGTCACGCAACTGCCTCGCCTCGGAGAGCGAGGTGACCCCGAGCCGGCTCGCCCCGGCCCCCAGTGCCGTCGTGGCGACGGCCGCGGCTCCGTGCCCGAAGCCGTCGGCCTTCACCACCGCCATCACCTCGCCGGAGGTGATGGCGGCGAAGTGGGCGACATTGGCCGCCACGGCGGAGAGATCGACGATCAGCTCCGCGCCGCTCATGTCGTTGATGCCGTTCATGCCGCGAGCTCCCGTCGCGCCGGGCCGTAGAGGGCCGTGGTCGCGCCGGTGCACAGGGCCCAGTAGCGGTCGCCGTAGCTCCAGTGCCACCACTCCGTCGGGTAGTTGACGAAGCCGACCGGTTCCAGTGCGCGCGCCAGGATGGTCCGGTTGATCCGGGCCTCGGCGTCGACCCGGGCGCCGAAATAGCACCGCCCCGCACTCTGCTCGGGCGTCGCGTCGATCGGCGTACCCAGGTCGAGATCGCGGCCGTCCATGTCGGTCAGCGTCAGGTCCACGGCAGCGCCGGCGACGTGGGGCGCGACCTCCAGCGGCGCGACGAAGCGGCTGGACAGGACGGCGATCTCGGAGTCGGACAGTTGCGGGTAGGCGTGCCGAAGCTCGGCGGAGTAGGACGAGACGATGGCGCGCTGGTCGGTGACCGAGCGATGCCCCTCGACGACGCGCAGCCGGAAGCCGGAGGGGAGTGCCTCCTGTGCCGCGGCCAGCCTGGTTGCGAGCTCGCCGCGCACCCACACGTCGCGTCCCAGCGCGGGGTCGAGCAGAACGAGCGGATCGCCGGTCTCGTGCAGCGGGATCGCCGCGACACGCGGGTCGGAGAGAAGGATCGTCATGCCACGAGCGTCCTCGTACGAGGGGGTGGGTCGCCTCCACCTGAGGTACCGATGCGCCCGCCGAAGGTGCCGGGAGCCTCAGGGGAGTGTGACGAAGGTCCTCGTGGGACGGGCTAACAATCGTTAACCGGGCTTCCTAGAATCAGGCACGTGAATGACTTCCCGCTGTACGCGTTGTCCGAGGAGCACCAGGCCGTTCGCGAGGCGGTGCGCGCGCTCTGCGATGCGAAGATCGCGCCGCATGCCGCCGACGTCGACGAGGAGGCCCGCTATCCGCAGGAGGCGCACGACGCGCTGCTGGCGGCGGACTTCCATGCGCCGCACGTTCCCGAGCAGTACGGCGGTGCCGGCGCCGACGCGCTCGCCACGGTGCTGGTGATCGAGGAGGTGGCGCGTGCGGACGTGTCCGCGTCGCTGATCCCCGCGGTCAACAAGCTCGGTTCGCTGCCGGTGCAGATCGGTGGCAACGAGGAGATCAAGGCGAAGTACCTCGGCAAGCTGGCCCGAGGCGAGGGCGGCTTCTCCTACTGCCTCTCCGAGCCCGATGCGGGTTCGGACGCGGCCAACCAGAAGACGCGCGCCGTACGCGACGGCGACGGCTGGGTGCTCAACGGCGTGAAGCGCTGGATCACCAACGCGGGGGTCTCGGAGTACTACACGGTGCTCGCGATGACGGACCCCGAGAAGCGCTCGCGCGGCATCTCCGCCTTCGTGGTCGAGAAGTCCGACGAGGGGGTCTCCTTCGGCGCGAAGGAGAAGAAGCTCGGCATCAAGGGCTCGCCGACCCGCGAGGTCTACTTCGACAACGTGCGGATCCCGGGCGACCGGATCATCGGCGAGGAGGGCCAGGGCTTCGAGATCGCGATGAAGACCCTGGACCACACCCGTATCACCATCGCCGCGCAGGCGGTCGGTGTCGCCCAGGGTG
>JASLCW010000462.1 GCA_030151765.1 Marmoricola sp. | reverse complement strand
GCGCTGTTGCCGCTCTTGCTCGGGTTGTAGTGCGTGCTCGCGGCCGTGAAGAAGACATTGGTGCCGGTACCGAGGAAGTAGCCCCGGTTGACGATGTCGTTCTCGGCGTCCTGGATGCACGTCTTGCTGGCGGCGCTGTCGTCGGCCTTGCAGATCTCGGTCGGCTGGACGAGTGGCTTGTTGCCGCTGGCGAGACCGAGCTCGCCGTTCGTCTCGTACTGGTAGGTGTCGGTGACGACCGTGTCGGTCGGCGCGAAGGCCTCCCACTCGTGCGCCTCACGCTCGGCGTACGTCGCCGGCAGCGCGGTCTGCACGGTGACCATGCCGAGGCTGGCGCCGAGCTTGTGCGTGTTGGCGACGGTCGCGGTGAGCTCGGTGGCGGTCTCGCTCGACACCGAGCTGGCCGACTTGTACTCGCTGACGGTGCCGCTCACCTTGACCGAGTCGCCGACCGCGATGGCGGCGCCGTTCGCGTCCTTACCGGTGAAGCTGGTTCCGGTGTAGAAGACGAAGATCGCCTCGGAGGCCGGCGAGCTGGCGACATTGGCGTCGGGGGTCTGGATGACGAAGCCGGAGAGGCCGGAGTTCGCCGCGCCCATGGTGGCGCTGGTTCCGGTACCCGCGTAGCCCTTGTTCCACACGGCGGTGACGACACCCTGGGTGGTGACCACCTGGCCGGCACCGGTGCCGGTCGCCGGTGCGTACGTCGAACGCGGTGCGGTGCCCTGGATGGTGGCGATCGACAGCACGCTGTTGGTGATCGTGACGTTGAAGGTGACGTCGACGGTCGTCGAGTCGTCCTGGTTGGTGACGGTGATCGTCAGCGGCGTGGACGGCTGCGTCGCGGTCGGCGTACCGGTGATCTCGCCCGTCGAGGAGTCGAGCGTCAGGCCCGCGGGCAGGGTGCTGCCGCTCTTGACCGCGAAGCCGTAGGTGTGGGTCGCCGGCGAGGCTGCGATCTGGATGTCCGCCGGGCTGTCGACGGCGAGGGTCTGGTCACCGGGGTTCGTGACCAGGAAGCTGCCGACGGTCAGCTTGAACTTCACCGTCGCCTTGTCGTTCAGCGAATCGGTCGCGGTGGCCGTGATCGTGGAGACGCCGGTGTCGGTCGGCGTACCGGAGATGACACCGGTCGAGGAGTCGACGCCGATGCCGTTCGGCTGGCCGGTGATCGAGTACGTGATGTCTCCGACACCACCGGTGGCCTGCAGCGTGGCGATGTCTGCCTGCTGGCCCACCAGTGCGGTCTGGTCGGTGACACTCGCCAGCGCCAGGCCCGGCTCCGTGTCACCCTTCGAGTTGATCGCGTACGGCGCGTTCGACGTGAAGTCGGCGCCGTTGTTGTTCGTGTCGGTGCCGACCGGGCTGCGCAGCGCGGCGATGTTGGCGCCGGTGATGAACCCGGACACCGCGCCCTCGTAGGAGAACGGGGCGTAGCTCGTGGTCACGCCGTAGCCCAACGCGTCGATGACGTGGTCGGCACCGGTCAGGTCGCCGTTCGGCAGGGTGACCGGGTCCTGGGTGTCGAGCAGCGCCACGGTGCCGTCGGCGTAGTGCCAGTTGATGTTCGCGGAATCGTCGGGAGCGGGCAGGTCCAGGCCGTTGGAGCCCCCGCTGACTCCAGCGACGAGGTAGAAGGAGTGTGCCGGGACGGTGCCGGTCAGGTTCGACTGCTGCAGCGCGCCCGCCGTACCGGTGTTGGTCGAGTTGTTGGCGCCCAGGTAGGCGATCGAGTTGCCACTGAGGTCGATCGCGTTGTCGGTCGGGTTGTAGAGCTCGATGAAGCTGTTCTTGTACGGCGTTCCGTTGAAACCGCCGTCCCCCCACACCTCGGCGATGACGACATGGTTGGCGGTGTCGCCGTCGGTGACGGTGAGGGTGAAGTTCTTCGACACCGTGGCCGGGGTCGCCGCACTGTCGGTGACCTTGGCGGTCAGGTGGTAGGTGCCGGCACCGGCCAGACCGGTGACGACGCCCGTCGAACTCACCATGAGATCGATGCCGTTGTCGCCGGTGAGGTCATAGCTGTACGGCGCCTTGCCGCCCGTCGCGTTGAGCGTGATCGGCTTGATCGGGGTGTTGCGGAAACCCGACTGGTCGGCGATGTTGGCGAGCGCCAGCGGGCTGCTGCCACTGGTTGTCGAGGAGTTGTGCGGCACCGGCGCGCCCGCAGTGAAGTCGGCAGCATTGTCGTCGGTGTCGTCGTGCGAGGCGTTGCGGGACACCGACTGGCTGCTCGTGACCGCACCCGTATGGTTGGAGCCCTCCCAGCCCCCGGCAGTCGCGCCGAAGCCCACGAAGTCGACGAAGGTGCCGGCCGTCACGGCGCCCGCCGGACCCAGCTGCGCTGTCTGGTTGTTGACCAGCGCCACCTTTCCTGCCGTGCCGCTGAAGTTCAGCGTGCCGACGACATCAGGTGTGGGGATCGTGCTCGTGCTCGACCCGGTCTCACCCACGAGGTAGTAGCCGTGGGCCGGAATGCTCCCAGTCAGATTCGTGCGGTTGGTGCTCGCAGTGACGGTTGCCGCTGCCCAGTACTGGATGGACCAGGTACTCAAATCGACGGGCGCGTTTGTGGGGTTGTACAGCTCGACGAAGTCATACGCCAACGAAACGCCGTTGCCGCCGTACACCTGGTTAATGACGACGTGGTCACCATTCGCCGCCTGAGCCGACGGACAAGCGACTACCTGGAGGCCCGTGATGGACAGGGGTGC
>JASLCW010000429.1 GCA_030151765.1 Marmoricola sp. | reverse complement strand
CACCGACCACGATGACCTCGCCCTCGAGCACGATCTCGCCGTTCTCGGTGCGTGCATTGTGGGTGGCACGCTTGCCGCACCAGCAGAGTGCCTCGACCTGGAGGACCTGCATCCGGTCGGCGAGTTCGACCAGCCGGCGCGAACCGGCGAAGAGCTCGGTCCGGAAGTCGGTGAGGATGCCGAAGCAGAAGACGTCGATCTGCAGCTCGTCGACGATCTTGGCGAGCTGGTCGATCTGCTCGGCGGTGTAGAACTGGGCCTCGTCGCAGATCAGGTAGTCGATCCGGGAGCCGTGGGTGAGCGAGTCGACGACGTAGCGCCAGAAGTCGAAGTCGCTGCCGACCTCGATCGCGACATGCTGAAGGCCGAGACGGGACGACAGGGTCGCCTCGCCGGCGCGGTCGCGGGTGGTGAAGATCCGCCCGATCCGCCCGCGTGCGGCGTGGTTGTGGTTGGTCTGCAGCGCGAGGGTGCTCTTACCCGAGTCCATCGTGCCGGTGAAGAATTGGAGTTCGGCCATCGGGCAGGATCATGCCATGACAACGGGCCTCTCTCCCTTGGTCAACGCGGCCGAACTGCATGATCTTCTCGGCACCGTCACGCTGCTGGATGTGCGCTACCGGATGGGCGGGCCGGGAGGGCCCGGGGAGTACGCGCTCGGGCATGTCCCGGGAGCGGCGTACGTGGACCTGGACACGGATCTCGCCGCCCCGGTTCGTCCGGATCGGGTGGGTGGACGGCATCCGCTCCCGGACCCCGCCGCCTTCGAGGCGGCGATGCGTCGCGCCGGCGTACGACGCGAGCGGCCGGTGGTGGTCTACGACGACTGGGCGGCACGCGCGGCCGGCCGGGCATGGTGGCTGCTCCGCGATGCCGGACATCCGGACGTGCGGGTGCTGGACGGGGGATTCGCGGCCTGGCGGGCCGCCGGGTACGCCGTCGAGACCGGTCTGGCGAGCCCCTACCCCGGTGACTTCACGGCGACTCCCGGCCTGCTTCCGCGGGTGGAGGCGGATGCGCTGCTCGCCTTCGGCGCGAGCATCGTCGACGCCCGCGCTCCCGAGCGCTATCGCGGCGAGACCGAGCCGGTCGATCCCGTGGCGGGCCATGTGCCGGGCGCGGTCAATGTGCCGACCGATGCCAATCTCGACCCTGACGGGAGTTTCCGTACGCCGGCCGAACTCGCCGCGCTGTATCCCGAGGGTCCGGTCGTGGCGTACTGCGGCTCCGGGGTGACCGCCAACCACGCCCTGCTCGCCCTGGCTGTCCTCGGCCGGGAAGGCGTGCTCTACCCGGGCTCGTGGAGTGACTGGGTGAGCGATCCGGAGCGGCCGGTCGCCACGGGGGAGTAGCGACCGGCCGGATCGCCCTCAGCGGCAGTTGCCGCGGACCGGGTTGAAGGACTGCAACTCCTGCTGCTTCCCGCCGTGCCAGACACCCTGGATGTACTCGCGGCCGGCGCTGGAGAGATAGTGGAAGCGGGTCTGCTTCAGGATGGAGCGGACCTTCTTCTGCACCGAGGCGGGCGTGTACTTCGTGAAGCGCAGCTTGGACGCCCGGTGCAGCTTCCCGTTCGCCGTGAGCTTGACGAAGAAGGTCCACGCCGACTGACGCCCGCGATCGGTGAGGCCGCCGCGCATCTTGTAGACGCCGAAGCGCGAGCTGCCGCAATGGGTGCCGAACGAGGTGGTGACCTGGTTGCCGTGGGTCGAGGCGGCCGCCGGCAACACCCAGCCCGATGCCGCGCGTGCCGAGTCGTGCCGGTCGGTCTTCTGGTGAACCGAGGCGACGGCCGGTACCGCCGCCACGAGCAGGGCGACGACACCGACGAGGACGACGGTGCCGAGGCGGTTGAGTCGAGGATTCGACATGGAGGCTCCTCCCGAGTGGAGTAGTTCTGACCCCGGCGACGCTACCAATCGCCGCCGGCACCGGAGCCGAGCGCCTCGGCGATCGGTCGCACCTCGGTGACGGCCGCGGGGGCGATCGGTCCGTAGAGGTGCGGGAAGGTGGTGTCCCCGACCGGATCCTCCTGCCACGGGATGTCCAGGAGGTCCGTGTCGATGGTGAGCAGCACCAGGTCGAGGCCGCGCCCGGCGTAGAAGGCGTCGTACGTCCCGCGCACCTGGTCGGCCCGGGAGGCGTGGATGAAGCCCTCCTCCTCGAGACTGCGACCGAGCGTGGAGACAGTGTAGGCGCCCGAGGCCTGCGCGGCCTCCCAGTCGGCGACCTGAGCGATGTGGAAGATCCTCATGCGAGGGATTCCGCGCGCGCCTTCAGGCCCTCCGCGTGGCGACGGAAGCCGTCGGCGACCCGGCCGGGGCCGGCGAAGCCGACGAGCGGGCCGGAGAACTCCTCGACGGTGTCGTACCTGGTCCGGGCCTCGTCCAGCGCGGTCAGCCGCTGGAAACGGGTGCCGCGCACGAGTCCGAGCTTCGACGGCAGGCCCTCGTAGACATAGGCCAGGCAGGCGGTGCCGTCCGCGGGTGGCGTGATCTCGCTGATCCGCTCCGGCGAGCGCGTCGTCTTGCCATTGGCCCAACGCACGTGGAGCACGATCGGGGCACCCACCGCGGGCGGATCGCTGGTCTCGGCACGCTCGATGAAGGGATTCCACTCGCCGTACGACGCGGCGTCGAGCATCACCGACCACACCACCTCGATCGGCGCGCCGATCTCGATGGAGGCGGCCGGCCGCGAGGGATCCGGTGTCACCAGTGAACGCCCTTCAGCGCACGCGCGAGCAGCATCTGCTCGTTCTCGCGGGGAGCGTCGCCGGGTGCCTGGCCCTTCGCCGCCGCCGAGTCGGGGAAGACCTGGTAGGCCATGTGCAGCACCCGGAAGGCGGCCTTCGGGGCCAGCGTGTGCGCGAGCGCGCCGAGATTGCCGGTGAAGGTGTTGATCTCGTGCGGCTTGTCCACAAGGGCACTGATCACCTTCCCGGCCGCCTGCGCCGGGCTGATCGTCGGGAAGCGGTCGTAGAGCTTCGTGGGCGCGATCATGGGGGTCCGCACCAGCGGCATGTGGATGCTGGTGAAGGAGACGCCGTCGCCGACGAGCTCGGAGCTGACCACATTGCTCCACGCATCGAGCGCGGCCTTGGAGGCGACGTACGCCGAGAAGCGCGGCGGATTGGTGAGCACACCGATCGAGGAGATGTTCACGATGTGGCCCGACCGCTGCTCGCGCATCTTGGGCAGCAGGCCCATCACCAGCCGGATGGCGCCGAAGTAGTTGAGCTGCATGGTGCGCTCGAAGTCGTGGAAGCGATCCTCGGAGAGCTTCAGCGAGCGCCGGATCGAACGACCGGCGTTGTTGACCACGAAGTCGATGTGCTCGAAGTCCTCGCTGAGGGTCTTGGTGAGCGTGTCGATCGCGTTGAGGTCGGACAGGTCGCAGGGATAGGCGTGGGCACTTCCCCCGAAGCCCTCGATCAGCGTCTTGGTGTCCTCGAGCTTCTCCTTGCCGCGGGCGACCAGGATCGGGACGGCACCGGCCCGCGCGACCTGGACGGCGGTGACCAGGCCGATGCCCGACGAGGCTCCGGTGATCACGACGGTCTTGCCCTTGAGCGCGTTGACGGTCTTGCTGTCCGCGACATTGGAGTCGTCGAGGAATTCCTCCCAGTAGGACCACAGGGTGTTGGCGTAGGTCTCGAGGTCCGGAACGGCGATGCCGCTCCCGGCAAGCGCCCGCTCGGTGTTGCGGCTCGCGTAGACGCTGGAGAAGGAGGCGTGCTCGAGCACCTCGGCGGGGATGCCGAGCCGGCCGAGTGTCTGGTCGAGGGCGACCTGCGAGACCGGATTGCGCAGCGCCAGGCCCATCAGGTTGCGCGGCTGCAATGCGCTGGGGAGCAGCGAGGTCGGCAGCTTGGAGGTCACCGTCCGGTCCACGGGTACGGCGAACTTCGGCGCGCCCGCCGCGGCGGCGAAGAGATTGAGCATCTCGATGGTGTTCTGCGGCTCGGGGTTGACCAGGTGGAAGGCCTCGCCGTCGTGGCCGGGCACATGGGCCAGGTGGTC
>JASLCW010000423.1 GCA_030151765.1 Marmoricola sp. | reverse complement strand
GCACCTCTACGTGCACGACGACGACGCGGCCGTCTCGCACCTGTTCTCGGTGGCTGCCGGGCTCGAGTCGATGGTCGTCGGTGAGAGTCAGATCCTCGGCCAGGTACGCGATTCCCTGCGGGTCGGCCAGTCGCTCGGCACCGTCGGCCCGGCCCTCAACTCGCTCTTCCAGCAGGCCCTGCGGGTCGGCAAGCGGGCCCACGCGGAGACGGACATCGACCACGCAGCCCCGTCGGTGGTCTCGGCCGCCTTCGAGCGGGCGACGGACCACATCGGTCCGCTCGCCGGCAAGCGTGCGGTCGTGATCGGCGCCGGCTCGATGGCGGGCCTCAGCGCCGCGACCCTCTCGCGCGCCGGAGTGACCGACCTGGTGATCGCCAATCGCACCTTCGAGAAGGGGCAGCGCCTGGCCGAGTCGTACGACGGCCGCGCGATCGCCCTCGACCGGCTGGCCGAGGTGCTTCCCCAGGCCGACCTGGTCGTGTCCGCGACCGGCAGCCCGGGCGTCGTCCTCGGGAGTGACACCGTCGCCGCCGCCCGCGTCGGCGTGGAGACCCCGCTGGCGATCGCCGACCTGGCCATGCCGCACGACGTCGCGCCCGCCGCGGCCGCGCTCGACGGGGTTCGCCTGATCGCCCTGGCGACGCTCGCCGAGGAGCTCCACGACAGCTCGGCGGCCGCCGATGTCGAGGACGTCCGCAGCATCGTGGGGGAGGAGCTCAGCGCCTTCCTGGCGGCGCGCCGCGCGGCGAGCGTGACCCCGACCGTGGTGGCGCTGCGCAGCATGGCGACGGAGCTGGTCGACTCGGAACTGGTCCGCCTCAACACCCGGCTCCCGGACCTCGACGAGTCGACCCGCGCCGAGGTGGAGCAGGCGATCCGCCGGGTCGCGGACAAGCTGCTGCACCACCCGACCGTCCGGGTGAAGGAACTCGCCAACGAGACCGGCGCGGTCTCCTACGCCGACGCCCTCGCCCGTCTCTTCGCGCTCGACCCCGACGCGGTCGCAGCCGTCACCCAGGTGGACCGCCGATGACCAAGCTCCGTGTCGGAACCCGCGCCTCCGCCCTCGCCACCACGCAGAGCGGACAGGTCGCCGATGCTCTGGCGGCCGCTCTCGGTCGTGAGGTCGAGCTGGTCGACGTGACCACCGAGGGCGATGTCTCGCGTGCCCCGCTCGCCCAGATGGGCGGCACCGGCGTCTTCGTGAGCGCGCTGCGCGAGGCCCTGCTCGCCGGCCAGGTCGACATCGCGGTGCACTCGCTCAAGGACCTGCCGACCGGTGCCGCGGAGGGCATCGAACTGGCCGCCGTACCGCTGCGTGAGGACCCGCGCGACGCGCTCGTCGCCAGCGCCGGCCGTACGCTCGGGGAACTGATCCCCGGTTCGAAGGTCGGCACCGGATCGCCGCGCCGGGTGGCCCAGCTCGAGGCCCTGGGGCTCGGCCTGGAGATCGTCGGGATCCGCGGCAATGTCGACACCCGCATCGGCAAGGTCACCTCGGGTGAGCTGGATGCCGTCGTCCTCGCCCGGGCCGGCCTGTCGCGCCTGGGTCGGGTCGACGAGATCACCGAGGTGCTCGATCCGCTGCAGATGCTGCCGGCCCCCGGGCAGGGCGCGCTCGCCGTCGAGACCCGGGCCGCGGACACCGACCTCGTCGCCGCCGTACGCGCCGCCCTGGACGACGCCGACACCCGCCGTTGCGTCGAGGCCGAGCGGGCGCTGCTCGCCGAGCTCGAGGCCGGCTGCAGTGCCCCGGTCGGCGCGCTCGCCGAGGTCGTCGAAGGCGACCACGGACCGGAGCTGTGGCTGCGGGCGGTCGCCTTCTCGCCGGACGGCGTGCTCTCCGTGCGCCAGTCCGCCACCGGGTCGCTCGAGGAGGCCGCCGCGATCGGTCGCAAGCTCGCCGCGGAGATGCTCGCCGACGGAGCCGCCGAATTGATCGGCAGCCCACCCTGACCTCTCCGACCAGCACTGCCAGTCAGACCTGCACCACCTGCATGAATCGAGAAGTACCGTGACCAGCACCTCCTCCTCCACCTCCTCTCGGACCGCGCGCCGCGCCCCGCGCTGGGTCTCCTTCGTCGGAAGCGGACCGGGCGATCCGGAACTGCTGACCGTGCGCGCCGCCGAGCTGCTCCGGACCGCCGATGTCGTCATCACCGAGGTCCCCGCGCACGCCGACATGGTGCGCGCCATCCTGAGCCGGGTCCCGGATCGCGACGAGGACTCCCTGCCCGAGTTCATCGACGGCGCCTTCGGTGACGACGACCAGCCGCTGACCGCGGCCACGCGCGCCAAGCTCGTCGTCAAGGCCGCCCGCGCGGGTGGGCACGTGGTCCGGCTGCTCAACGGCGACCCCTTCGTCTACGGCACCGGCCCCGAAGAGGCTCGGGCCTGCGCGAAGGCCGGCATCGGCTTCGACATCGTCCCCGGTGTCTCGTCGGCGACCGCGGTCCCGGCGTACGCCGGCGTGCCGCTGACCAGCAAGGACAACCGCGGTGTCGCGGTGATCTCCGGTACCGACCCCAAGACCGACTGGTCCGCGCACGCGGGCCACGAGACGCTGGTGCTGCTCTCCGCGGTCAACCGGATCGGCGAGATCGCCGCCGAACTGATCGAGGCCGGCCGCTCGCCCGAGACCCCCGTCGCGGTGACCACCTCGGGCAGCTTCACCACCCAGGAGACCGTCGTCACGACGCTGGCCCGGGCCGCCGCCGATGTCCGCGCCGCCCGCGTCGAGCCGCCGGCCGTGATCGTCGTCGGCAAGGTCGTCGACCTGCGCGAGACGCTGTCCTGGTTCGAGACCAAGCCGCTCTTCGGCTGGCGGGTCCTGGTGCCGCGCACGAAGGAGCAGGCCCCGGCGCTGTCCGGCCGGCTGCGTGCGCACGGTGCGGTCCCGGAGGAGGTGCCGACGATCTCCGTCGAGCCGCCCCGCAACCCGCAGCAGATGGACAAGGCCATCCGCGGCCTGGTCGAGGGTCGCTACGAGTGGATCGCCTTCACGTCGGTGAACGCGGTACGCGCGGTCCGCGAGAAGTTCGAGGAGTACGGCCTCGACGCCCGCGCCTTCTCCGGCCTGAAGATCGCCTCGGTCGGTG
>JASLCW010000374.1 GCA_030151765.1 Marmoricola sp. | reverse complement strand
GGACCAGCCGCCGGTTGCCGTCGTACTCGCGGCGACCGATCCGGCCAATCCCTTCGGCGCCGCCCTGCCCTGGCCGGACCGCGAGGGCCACCGCCCCGGCCGCAAGGCCGGTGCCATCGTCGTCCTGGTCGACGGCGAGCTCGCGCTCTACATCGAACGCGGCGGCAAGACCATGCTCACCTTCGCCGCCGATCGCCCCCTCTCCGCCGCCGTCACCGCCCTGTCCACAATCGTCCACCGCGGCCAGGTCGGCGGCCTCACGATCGAGAAGGCCGATGGCGTCTCCGTCCTGTCGACGGACCGTGAGGCGCTCCGGGCACAGTTGGAGTCGGCCGGCTTCGTCACCACCACCCGCGGCCTGCGACTCCGCCGCGCTTGACCTCGGCGAGATCCAAAGACCCAGGCTCGGATTCGGCCGGCGTCGCACGGTCGACTTTCCGGGTCACTTGATCGCATCGTCCGAGCACGTCCGGTTCGGACAGCGACCGAGGGCTAGCGAGAACCAGGGTCAAGAGGCGCTATCCCTTGCCAGCAGTCGGAGAGCAAGAGAACCGCCGATCAGGGCGACGAAGGGCGCCACCAGAGCCGCACCGATCCAGCCCAGAAAAACCGCGAACACCCACTTCGGAAAATCATCCACTCGCTGCCCAACATGCGGAAGGACAAGCACTGCGGATGCGAGCGACAGAGCAACGAGAACACCGAACGGAGCCACGAACACGGTGGCCCAGAAGTTCCTAGCTCGAACGCAATAGAAGACGGCAACGCAAGAACCCGCGAACGGCACAGAGGTCGCCACCATCAACGATCCTCTGGCTCCGATCACGTGAGATGCGAGGAACGGAAAGAGCCACGCGAAGAGCGCAGATGCCGTCGGCAGCACCAAGACATAGAGCGCACGATCAGTTAGCCGCACCTGGCCTACTCCTTCCGGACTCGGTGCTTTCATGAAATACAGGTAGCAACACGGTTCATGAAAGCTCTCGGCATCGTTGCAGGCCCAGGCATGTCGTGGCCGCGCATCTGTGCGATCACTCCGCCGAGGATCGCGCGCTCAGCCCTTGCTCGAGGGCACGACGAGGGCCGAGCCGCCGCCCGGCCAGCAGGAGAAGCCAGCGGGCACCGCCTGTCCGGCCTTCACCATCTCCTGGAGAGTGTCGAGGCACCGCGAGACGAGGACGTTGGGGTCGTGCGAGACCGAGGCGGCGAGTGCGCGGTTGGCGGCGGCCTGCGCTGCGGCGGTCTTGCGCTGCTGTTCGGCGATGCGAGTGTTGCCGACCTCGGCCTGATAGGCGTTGATCTTCGCCTGGGTCGTCTCGGCGAGTTGCAGGAAGCTCAGCGTCACCGACTGGATCTCGATCTGCGGTTGGCCGTGGTTCAGGTCAGCGAGGCGCTGGTTCATCGACTTCACGATCCGGTTGGAGAAGTCGTCGAGGTTCGGGGTCGCCGAGATGCCGGTGTTGTCGGTGCCGGAGTTGGCGGCGCCGTTGACATTGGCGAGCGGATTGAATCCACCGAGCACCTCGTTGACCGCTGCCTTCATCTGGGTGACCACGAGCGAACTCTTGATCGTCTGGTTGACGTCGTTCGACCGGTAGTTCTGATAGAGGCTGGCCGCCTCGACCGGCACGATCCGCCAGCGGATGGTCAAGTTGGCGCAGGCCGTCGAGGAGTCACCGATGCGCACCTGGATGCAGTCCTTGCCGGTGAACTCGTCGGGCTGGATGGCGCCGTCCATCTCGGTGACCGCCTGCCAGGGCAGCTTCAGGTGGATGCCATTGGGCAGGTCGCGGCCGGTGGGCCGGCCGAAGGTCGTGACGACGCCGATGTCCTTGGTCCCGACCGTCGTCACACTCGAGGCCACCACGACGATCACCGCGATCAGCACGAGTACGACGCTTGCCAGGTTGGTCACTTTTCCGGCAGTGCGCTCACCCTTCAGCCGAGCGGTCTCGGCCTCCGCCTCCCCGCCCTCGACACCCGACCGCACGTGCGGCGTCAGGAAGCCCCTGAGCAGGCTCCGAGCCGGCGCGCGCAGCACGAAAGCAATCACCAAACAGAAAGCCGCAAAGAACAGGCTGCCCATCGTCAATCCCCCATCACCCGAATGTGTCCGGACAGTATGGCCGGATCGCGATCCCGATGCTCACGGGAATCCACAGGCTCGCGGCTAGAGGACGTGCACAGGCTGAACCTCTGCCGTTCGTGCACCGAGGTCACCGACGAAGACACGGACAGCGATCTCCGCGATGGTGCAGTCGAAGCTCAGCGGGTCGTCCGGATCGGAAGGCTCGTTGCAGTCGAACCTCCGGAAGAAGAGCGCCTTCACCGGCTCGTGCCCACCCAACCCGACGATCACCCACTGCAGGGCGCTCGAATCGCAGTCACGAGCCAACTGCGTCTTCGTTTCCGGCGCCAGGTGCGCGAGGGCAGACTGGAGCTTTCGTGCCTGCATATGTCCCGCCGTCGTACAGGGCGAGGACCCCGACGACGGGCGATGCGAGATCGAACATGCCGCGCCTGAGATCACCAGACCGGTTACCAAACCCATCCTGAGCACCCAAGTGGTTCTCGGCAGCACATCTCGACGTACAGCGTCGCGCTCACCAACGATTCCCATGGGGCCTGTCCTTGCCTGTCCCGCCTACTTGTCCGACGGGTACTGCCTGTCGATCTCGTCCAGCAGGTCCCTCATCTCTTCCGCAGCACGGAGCCGCAGAACCCACATGTCACCACCGCCGGCTTCATAGGACTCAACGAGATCGGCACACACGTAGGCGAGCTCTTCCGGCGAGGACGCCTGCAAGGCAACGGCGATGATCGTCTCGACGGATTCGCTGCTCCCCTCCTCCGCGGACTCGGTGATAGCGAACCAGGACTCGAAGGATTCGTCATTGCTCGCCTCGGCACCCTGACGCACCGCGCGATCAGGACTGGAGGCCCGCCGCACCCAATCCCAGTACTGCAGCAAGCGACTCTCGGTAAGCGGTGTCCCGCGTCAAGAACATGGCAGGGATTTCTCGGTTTGAAAGGTGGGGATCGTCGGGTCGGC
>JASLCW010000397.1 GCA_030151765.1 Marmoricola sp. | reverse complement strand
GCAGACCAGCGCGGGCGCGCCCTCGAAGGCGACGTACACGCTGGCCGAGGGCGTCGCCGAGCGGGTCCGTGCACAGTCGGCGGAGATGCTCGACGCGAACCCGCTCTACCCGGGTCTCGAGCTCAGCTGACACTAGGGTTGGGCGCGTGTCGCTCTGGGTCCGGATACGCCGCGCGCTGTGGCGGCTCATCGTCTCGACCGTCGACACCTGCATGCGGCACCGGGTCACCGGGCTGGCGGCCGAGGCCGCCTTCTTCGCGGTGCTCTCGCTGCCGCCGCTGATCTTCGCGCTCGCGGGCGCGGCGGGCTATGTCGTCGACCAGTTCAGCGACGCCCAGGTCGCCGACACCCGCGACAGCGTGCTCGAAATGGCCAGCAAGGCGCTCACGCCGCAGACGGTCCACAAGATCATCCGGCCGACCCTCGACCAGGTGCTCGCCGGCGGCCGGTACGACGTCATCTCGCTCGGCTTCATCCTCGCGCTCTGGTCGGGATCACGGGCGCTGAATGTCTTCGTCGACACCATCACGATCATGTACGGGCTCGGCGGGCAGCGCGGGATCATCAAGACCCGGTTGCTCTCCTTCGCGCTCTACGTGATGGGGATGATCACCGGCATGGTGGCGATCCCGCTGGTGGTCGCCGGGCCGGACCTCGTGCAGAAATGGCTGCCCGATCGACTGCAATGGGTCTATCAGCTCTACTGGCCGCTGGTCCTGGTCCTCGGGATCTGCTTCCTGGCCACGCTCTACCACGTGTCGGTGCCGGTCCGGACCGGATGGCGCTACAACCTGCCGGGCGCGGTCTTCACGATGATGTGCTGGGTCTTCGGTTCGGCCCTGCTGCGCTGGATCCTGCTCGGCACCGCGCAGGGCTCGACCTCGATCTACGGCCCCTTGGCCGCGCCTATCGCGATCCTGCTCTGGCTCTACCTGCTCTCGATCGCGGTGCTCATCGGCGCCGCGCTCAATGCCGCCTTCGACGCGATCTGGCCGCAGAAGGAGGTCACCCGGGCCCGCCTGGAACTGCTCCGGAGGACGGTGCTGCCTCGCCGGGCGTCGAGTGCGCAGGCCGACGAGGCATGAGACTTCCGATAATCACGTGCCCGCCCACGTGGGGCCGACGTACATTCAGTGACGTGAGGAGCATCCCTTGACGGCCCAGTTGGTCAGCGGCCCGCGTGACTGGCGCGGCTGTGTCCTGTCCGTCGAACCCGGCGTGTTCACCGTGCTCGCGGAGGCCCGCGGTGGCACGGTCGAGATCAGGGCGACCCTCGACGGCGGGATGCTCGGTGAGGTGGCGCGGGATCGCTCGCGGATGCCCGAGCCCGGTGACTGGGTGACGCTGCGCGGCTGGCCGGACCAGCGGGTCACGCTCACGTCGGTGATCCGGCCCGAGACTTCCACCCCGGCACGGGTGTTGCCCTTCCGCGCTCGCTGATCCTCTCGTGGGATGCTGACCCGCGATGAGTGACGTTGACCTTCCCGGCGAGGTAGCCCTGCCCGCACCCACGCGGTCTCCGTGGTGGCAGCTGGCCAAGCGGCTGCTGGTCGCCTTCGGTGTCATGGCGCTGACCATTGCGCTGGTCTACTTCGACCGCAGCGGCTATCGCGACGGCAATGACCCGGGCAATCACTTCAAGCTCAACCTCGTCGACTCGATCTACTACTCGACGGTGACTCTCAGTACGACGGGCTACGGCGACATCGCCCCCGTCGCCGCCCACTCCCGGCTCATCAATGCCTTCCTGATCACCCCGCTGCGCATCATCTTCCTGGCCCTGCTGATCGGCACCACCCTCGAGGTGCTCGCCAACCAGGGCCGCGAGATGTTCCGTGTGGCTCGCTGGAGGAAACACATGAACGACCAGATCGTCGTCATCGGCTACGGCACCAAGGGCCGCAGTGCCGCCCAGACCCTGATGCGCAATGGCGTCGACCGCGAGTCGATCGTGGTCGTCGATTCGACCCCGACCGCCAAGACCGAGGCGCACGCCGACGGGCTCGCGGTCGTCATCGGCGACGCCACCCGTCGTGAGGTGCTGCGCCGCGCCGGCGTCGAGCGCGCGCGCCAGGTGATCATCACGGTGGCACGCGACGACGCCACGGTGCTGGCCACGCTGACGGTGCGCCAGCTCAATCCCAGCGCCTACATCACCGCCGCGGTGCGTGAGTCGGCGAATGTGCCGCTGATCCGGCAGAGCGGTGCCGATTCCGTGATCACCTCGTCCGACGCGGTCGGGCGCCTGCTCGGCCTCTCGTCGAAGTCCCCGACGCTCGGTGCGGTGATGGAGGACCTGCTCACCTACGGCGACGGCCTCGAGGTCGCCGAGCGCGACATCCTGGTCTCCGAACTCGGCAAGCAGCCGCAGAGCCTGCCCGACCAGGTGATCGCGGTGGTCCGTGACGAGAAGGTCTATCGCTACTACGAGCCGACCGTGGGGCAGTTGGCCCGCGGCGACCGGCTGATCGTCGTACGGCCGGCGCAGGAACTGCCCTGGGCGCCCCGTCCTGGCACCCACGGCGAGGCCCGCCCCGGCGACGAGGACTAGGCACTCACCAGCGCGAGTGCGAGCTCCACGTGGCGGTCGGTCACGGCCGAGAGACTGAGCTTGCCGCCGGAGCGGTACCAGCGGGAGACGCCGGTGCACATCTCCAGGAGCGCCATCCGGGTCACGGTCGGGTCCTCGATCGTGAAGCCGCCCTCGCGGCGTCCGGCCTCGAGCACCCGCTTCCAGATCTGCTCGTAGCGATCGCGCAGGGCCAGCACCTCGGGGAGGTGGACCTCGTCGAGCGCGCGCACCTCGCCGTCGACCACCGAGGTCTCCAGGGGCTTGCGGGCGTGTTCGCGAACATGCATCGCCACGAGCGCGCGGAGCTGGTCGGCCGGATCGGGTCCGGACGCGGCGAGCGCGGTCTCGGCGGCCTCGATCAGCGCGGTCAGGCTCTCGACCATGATCGCCACCAGGAGGTCCTGCTTGGTCGCCATGTAGTGGTACAGCGTCGCGGAGGTCAGGCCGGCGTGCTCGGCAAGCTCGCGGATGCCCACCCCGTGGTAGCCGCGCTCGGCGAAGAGTTCGACGGCGGCGTCGCGGACCCGGTCGCGGGTGCTGGTGGTCATGGCTGGTCCCTTTGACGGGTAGGGGAGACGGATCTAGGCTGACGATACCCAATCGATCGATCGATAGACAGGCCAGCGCATGGACGTCGACTACGAGTTCGCCGAAGGCATCGCCCGGATCCACCTCAACCGCCCGGAGCGGCTCAAT
Source organism: Marmoricola sp. (assembly GCA_030151765.1). Classification (GTDB taxonomy): domain Bacteria; phylum Actinomycetota; class Actinomycetes; order Propionibacteriales; family Nocardioidaceae; genus Marmoricola. The sequence goes on along the minus strand of JASLCW010000397.1, from coordinate 17,039 downwards.
GCCGTCGTACCCGGCCTCGTCGAGGATCTCGTCGCGGCGCTCGAGCGCGCCCACGCCGAGGGCGCCCGCGCGGTGGTCGTCGCCGGCCGGGGGCGCGCCTTCTGTGCCGGCCACGACCTCAAGGAGCCGACCCCGGAGGAGACGGTGCTGGAGACCCGGGCACGCCTCGAGCGGATCCAGGACGTCACGCGCCGGATCCGGTCCTTCCCCGGCCCGGTGATCGCGGCGGTCCACGGCTATGCGCTCGGCGCCGGGTGCGAGTTCGCGCTCGGCTGCGACCTGATCGTGGCCGACGAGAGCGCGGTCTTCGGCTTCCCCGAGGTCAGCGTCGGGCTCAGCGTCACCGGCGGGATCAGCAACCTGCTGCCGCGTATCGTCGGGCCGGCCCGGGCCAAGGAGATGCTCCTGCTGGGCGAGCGGATCCCGGCCACGCGTGCCGAGCAGCTCGGCCTGGTCAACCGGGCGGTGCCGATCGGGACGCACGAGGAGGCCGCGCTCGAGATGGCCGCCACCGTCGCCTCCCGGCCGCCGCTCTCCGCCAGTCTCGCCAAGCGGGTCATCGACGCGGGCGCCGACGCCACCCTGGAGGAGGCGATGACCACCGAGGTCGAGCACGCCATTTTGACCAGCCTGTCCGGCGAGGGTGACGCACCGAAGGAGGCCTTCTCCCGGTGATCGACAACGTCAGCACGCTCGTCGACGCCGTCCGGCGCGCCGCCCGGCTGTGGCCCGAGCGCACCGCGTGGACCTTCGACCCGGGCCGCAGCTACACCTTCGCCGAGGTCGACCGGCTCTCCGCCGGGATCGCGGGCGCCCTGCACGGCAAGGGGATCGTCGCGGGGGACCGGGTCGCCGTACTCCTCGACAACCAGGCGGAATTCCCGCTGACCTGGCTGGCACTGGCCCGGCTCGGCGCCGCGATGGTGCCGATCAATCCGCGCTACCGGGCGGTCGACGCGAGTCACCTCCTGACCAGCTCGGGAGCGGTCGCCGTCGTCACCAGCGCCGGACTGGCGGCGTTGATCGCCGAGACCGGCCTGCCGCTCCCCGTGTACGACGTAGCGACGCTGGACCTCTCCGCGCCGTACGACGGCAACGCGGTGGAGTCGACCCGCGTGGTCAATGTGCAGTACACCTCGGGCACCACCGGATCGCCCAAGGGCTGCCTGCTCGACCACACCTACTGGACCACGATCGCGGCCAGCCTGGTCGACGAGTTCCCGCGACTGTCGGCCGACGACGTGATGCTGACCGCGCAGCCCTTCTCCTACATCGATCCCCAGTGGAATGTCGCCGCCGCGCTGCTGGCCGGCGCGCACCTCGTCGTCCTCGACGGCTTCCACCCGTCCGCCTTCTGGGCGAAGGTCCGGGAGCATCAGGTCACCTACTTCTACTGCCTGGGCGCGATGCCGACCCTGCTGCTCCGGATGCCCGCCGACCCCGACGACCGCCGTCACCGGGTACGCGTCATCCAGACCTCGGGGATGCCGCCGGCGCTGCAGAACGAGCTGGAGGAGCGCTGGGGCGTCGGCTGGTTCGAGGCCTTCGGGATGACCGAGACCGGTGCCGATCTGCGGGTCACCGACCTGGACCACGACGAGCTCGTCGGCACCGGCTGTCTCGGCCGCCCGGCCGGCCATCGCGAGGCGCGGATCGTCGAGGGCGAGCTGTGGCTGCGCGGCCCCGGCATGATGCAGGGCTACGACGGTCTCCCGGATCCCTTCGTCGACGGCTGGTTCCGCACCGGCGACCTGGCCCGGATCGACGACGACGGGCGGGTGACCCTGCAGGGACGGCTCAAGGACATGATCCGGCGCAGCGGCGAGAACATCGCCGCCTACGAGGTCGAGTCGGTGCTGATGAGTCACCCGGCGGTGCGGCTGGCCGCGGTGATCGGCGTACCCGACGAGATCCGCGGCGAGGAGGTCAAGGCCTTCGTGGTCGGTGACGTCTCCGCCGACGCGTTGGCGGCCTATTGCGGTGAGCGTCTGGCAGCCTTCAAGGTGCCCTCCCAGTGGGAATTCCGCGAGGACCTGCCGCGGACCCCCTCCGAACGCGTCGCGAAGGAGCAGCTCCGATGAGTTTCGTATGGCAGAGCCCGGTGTACTTCGACGAACTGGACCTCAACGGCACCCTGCACAACACCCGCTTCGGGCTGCACGTCGAGCGGGCGCAGTCGGCGATGTTCGAGCAGCTGGGCAAGGAGTGGTCGTCGTACGACGAGCGCCATCCCGACCTGCACTACGTGGTGCGTGAACTGCATGTCGAGTTCCTGGCGCCGATGTCCTCGCCGGGCCTGATGCCGGTCGAGCTGACCGCCGAACACCTCGGGAACACTAGCGCCCGCTATGGATTCCGCTGCGGCGACTACGCCCGCGGTCACCGTGTCATCGTGAAGCTCGACCCGGAGACGGGACAACCGGCGCCGTGGAGTGACTGGTACCGCGAGGTCTTCGAGAAGCTGCGGGCCGGCCGGATCGCGGGGGAGCTCGCGTGATCGAGGCCGACCTGCTGCTCACCAATGCCGACTTCGTCACCCTCGGCGCGCCGGCGAGTGCGATCGCGATCATCGGCGAGCGCATCGTGGCCACCGAGGAGGTGCCCGCCCGGGAGGTGATCGACCTCGGGGGCGCCGTGGTCACTCCGGGATTCCACGACGCGCACAACCACATGGCGTGGTTCGGGCTCACCCTCGGCGAGGTCGACTGCCGGGTGGACAGCCTGGAGGCGTTGTACGCCGCTCTCGCCGCCGCGCCCGTCGACGGCGAATGGCTGATCGGCTCCGGCTACGACCAGAACAAGAGCGGCGGTCACCCGCATCGCGACGAACTCGACCGGATCGCGCACGGCCGCAAGGTGATGGTCAAGCACACCTCGGGACACATGTGTGTGGTCAACACCGCGGTGCTGGCCGAGCTGGGCCTCGACGAGCGTGCCCGCGATATCGACGGCGGCCGGGTCTCGGTCGACGCGAACGGCCGCCCGAACGGCCTGCTCGAGGAGACCGCGCAGAATCTCGCCAATGAGCTGCTGCTGCCCTATCCGGTCGATGTGCTCGCCGATGCCATCGAGCGGGCCGGACGCCAGTATCGCCGCGAGGGCATCACCAGCTGCGTCGAGGCGGGCATCGCCGGCGGCTGGATCGGCAAGAGCCCGGTGGAGCTCGAGGCCTACCAGCGAGCCCGCGAACAGGGCCGGCTGCCGGTCCGCGTCGAACTCATGGTGACGGCCGATGTGCTGCATCCCGTCGCCGAGCTCGGCCTCGGCCTGGACCTCGGCCTGCGCACCGGCTTCGGCGACGACTGGCTCTCCATCGGGCCGGTGAAGATCTTCTCCGACGGTTCCCTGGTCGGGAAGACCGCGGCGATGACGGAGGCCTTCTGCGGCGGCGACCACGGCTATCTGCAAGGAGATGCCGGCGATCTGACCGAGCGCATCATCGCCGCGCACGTCGGTGGCTGGCGGGTGGCCACGCACGCGATCGGCGATGCCGCGATCGACCTGGTGCTCGATGCCTACGAACTGGCTCAGAAACGGCTGCCGCGGCCCGACGTACGGCATCGGTTGGAGCACTTCGGGGTCAGCAGACCCGACCAGGTCGCCCGGGCGGCCATGCTCGGCGTGATCCCCGTTCCTCAGGGGCGTTTCATCACCGAGCTCGGTGACGGCATGCGCGCGGCGCTGGGGGAGGAGCGGGTTCCGTGGGCCTATCGGCAGCGCTCGCTGACCGACGCGGGCATCGTAGTACCGGGTAGCTCGGACCGGCCCGTCGTCCAGGGAGCGCCGCTGCTGGGCATGCACGATCTGGTCAACCGTACGACGGCCTCCGGCGCCCCCTTCGGCCCCGAGGAGACCGTCACCGGGCTCGAGGCCCTGCGTGCCTTCACGATCGGCTCCGCCTATGCCTCCAAGCAGGAGCGGGACAAGGGCATGTTGGAGGTCGGAAAGCTCGCCGACATGGTCGTGCTCTCGGGCAACCCGGCGACGGTCGCGCCCGACACGATCAAGGACATCGAAGTGCTGCGCACGATGGTGGGAGGCCGGTTTTGAAGGAAGCACGGCAGCTGAGGCTCGTTGCGGTCGCCGATCTCGATGCGGAGCAGACGGCTCGGGCTCGCGAGATCTACGAGGGCGGCTTCCCGCCCGAACTGAGCAGTGACTTCGAGAAGCTCTTCGTCGATCCCTGCTTCGCCTTCCTCGACGAGGGCCGCGTGGTCGGCTGGGCGGTGCTGCGGCCCCTGGCCGACACCGGCTGGATCTTCCTGCGCTACTTCGTCGCCGGTGAGCGCGGGCAGGGTGTCGGCAGCCGGATGTGGCGCGCGATGCGCGAGCACTTCGCGGCCTACGACCGGATCCTGCTCGATGTCGAGGACCCGGAAGAGCCGGGGATCGATGCCGATGAGGAGTCGATCCGCCGCCGTCGCATCGACTTCTACCGCCGGCTCGGCATCGAGGTGCTGCCGCTGCGCGCCTATCGCCCGCCGCACGACGGCGAGGAGCCCTGGATGCAGCTGCTGGCCAGCGACCTGCCCCAGGGTGACCCGACGCCGGTGCTCGGCCGCGAGGGCATCCGGGAGATCCTGCTCGCCGTCTACGAGCACCGGTACGGCGTCACCACCGCCGACGCCGTCGTACGACGCACGCTCGAGGAGAGCAATCTCTAGACGCGCGCCCAGGCGCGGGCGGCGATCAACTCGGCGACCAGTGTCTCCGTGAGCAACCGGACGTCGTCGTTGTCGTCGTACGGATGCCTGAGCGTGTACGCCGTCTCCGGGAGGTCATGTCCCAGCGAGACCACCGTGCTGCCGCGCTGACGCGTCCAGTCGAGCAGTTGCGCGTCCCAGGGGGAGCCACCGAGGAGGAGCATCCGGTAGTCGGTGGTCTTGGTGAGGTAGACGTCGACATGACTCCAGTCGCCGGTCTCGCAGCCGATCGCCTGCAGCCGCGGGCCCTCGCGCAGCATCAGTGCGGACTGGAAGGCCGAGGAGATCCTGCGTGCCGGCGCGACGATGTGGGTGCCCTGGGGGCCGAGGAGCAGGTCGTCGACGCGCGGGCGCCAGTCTGCCTCCGTCTCCAGCAGGTGCTCGGTGGCGGCGGCCGTTTCGGCGATCGGCGTCGGTGGCGCATCGGTGAGACGGCGGAGGAGTTCGAGCAGCACGATCAGCGTGTGCTGGAAGGAGCGGCAGGCGACGCCGCCGCGCTCCTCGCCGGCCTGCATCCAGACCGTGCGCTCGGCCAGCTCCGTCAGGCGACCGGGCTTGTTGGCGAGCGCGACGAAGGGAGCCCCTAGGCGCTCCACGGCATCGATCGTCTCGGCCGAGCCGGCCGATGCCGACACCGCGATGACGGTCGTGTCGGAGGTAACCCGGGGGAGCAGGTCCGAGCTGGCCAGCTCTGCCACGGCAGGGACGCCGCCGGCCCGCAGCCGGGCGGCCGCGACCTGGTTCGCATAGTGCGAAGAGCCCATGCCCAGCAGCAGGATCGGCCCTCCCGGGGTGATGAAGTCCCAGGAGCCGTCGAGATCGAGCGCGCGCAGGCGATCGGGCTTCTCCTGCAGATCAGCCAGGAACAGCTCAGGATTCATCGTGCCTCCTTCGTCGGCCCGGGAACCCCGGGACCGGCACTCTTTGGCTCGCTCGCAAGCTCGCTCACAGTCGGCCTCGCCTTCGAAGGGCCGCCTCGGGCACATAGCGCCAGCGCGGCAGGTGGTGGTCGGCATAGTCCAGCTCACGCTGGATCTGGTCGTCGACGTACGACGGCAGCAGGGATTCGTCGAGCAGGTGCGCCGCCGTACGACGATAGGCATCGAGGAAGTCGGCCTGCACCTCATCGGTCCAGGCGAGCACGGCCGCGTCGCTGGTCCCCGGCGCGTAGTGGCGTACGACGTGGCCGATGTTCTCCAGTGAGAGCAGCATCCCGGCGATGTCGTACGCGGCCGGGCGATGGGCGACGCGCTCCTCGGGGGAGAGCGTCGGGTTACCGTCGAAATCGATGACGTAGAGCTTCCCGCGGATATCCCGCAGCACCTGTCCCACATGGAAGTCGCCGTGCACGGCGACCAGGCCGGCATCGTCGGTGAGAGCGAGGTGCATGGCGGCGGTCAGCTCACCGAGCTCGGCGGCGAAGAGGCGCGCCGGTCCGTCCACGAGCCCGAGCGCGATCCGGGCCTCGTCGAGGCACCAGGTCCAGCCGTCGGTCGCCGAAGGGATCAGGTCGGTCGCCGTCGCGACCGGCACCCAATGGCCGGCGGGCGTCTGCCACTCGAGGACGCACCACACCGCCGGCATCGAGCCGAAGTCGTGCGCGATCAGCTGCTCGAGCCGCTCCGGAGCCGGATGCGGACCCTGCAGCGGAACGGTCGTCCATTTGACGACGACACGGTCATCGACGATCACCGAGGCATTGGTCTGGTCGACGTCGATGGCCTGCTCCCGGCCCTCCAGGACATCGCCGGTCTCCCGGCTGCCCTGTTGCCAGCGGAAGTCGGCAGGGAGTGGCCGGCCGCGTCGCCACCAGTCGAGGAGCCGGGTGCTCGGCTTCGGGCCGCGGGTGACGGCCCGGCAGGCATGGTCGATCCCCATGACCTCGACGGGAAAGTCCTCCACGATCAGCCGCGGTGCTCGAGGCCGACCCGCTCGATGACCTCGGCACCGACGCGCAGGCCGTCACGAGCCCGGATCGCCTCGCCCGCGGCGGCGGAGCGCGCACGCAGCTCGTCGTCATTCAGGAGCCGTTGGACCGCGCCGAGGAGCTCTTCGTCGGCGAAGTCGTACGTTGACAAGCGCACGCCGTAGCCGCATTCCGCGACCCGCTGCGCGTTGTCGTACTGATCCCAGAAGAGCGGCAGGACGATCATCGGCTTGCCGAAGTGCATCGATTCCGTCGTGGTGTTGTTGCCGCCGTGGGTGATGACCAGGTCGACCTGCGGGATCACCTTCGTCTGCGGCACGATCGCGGCGCCGATCATGTTGCCCGGCAGGCGCAGTTCCTCGGCCCGCGGGCCCATGCTGACGATCACCTTGTGCTCGGTGGTGCCGAGCACGTCGATCAGCCGCTGCAGCAGGTCGATGTCGGAGCCACCGAGAGATCCCAGCGACAGGTAGATCAGCCCCGCGCCCTCGGGACGATTGACGAAGTCCGCCGGGAGGGCGTAGTCCTCGTCGGTCTCGCGCAGGCTGGAGTCCATCCGGTGCCAGGTCTCGTCGAGGGGGCGCTCGTCGGTGTAGTCGAGCTCCTCGGGGAAGACGTAGAGGTTCGCCGCCGTCGAGGTGTGGATGAAGTCCCGGGCCGGGAGCGCGGGCGTGCCCTGCTCCTGCACCCAGGCGTTGAAGGCCTCCCAGGTGTCCTGGTGGGTCTTGTCGAACTCGGTGAGGAATTCCTCCCAGCCGCTCCGGTCGTCGGCGGCGTACCCGGAGAAGAGCGGAGCGATGTCCTTGCCGCGCATCTCCAGCGGATTGCACGACACGATGCGCACGTACGGCGCGCCCGAGGTCATCAGGGCGGGGAAGGTGACCACGTTGTCCTCGACGATCACGTCCGGCTTGTGCTCGGCGATGATCGCCTTGAGCTGCGGCTCGACGTACTTCGCGCCGTCGATGAGCGCTTCGTAGGTCGGCTGTACGAAGCTGGTCAGCTGGTCGATCGTGGGCTTGCGGAACTCGGGTGCGGTCTCCCGGATGACATCGATCCAGTACTGGCCGGCAGCTTCTTCGCTGGCATTCGGGTCGGGCTCGGCGAGGTCGACCAGCGCCTCGACGAAGCCGAGCGGCGCCAGCTTGCCCTCCCAGGAACGCTCGGCCGCGAAGACGACCTTGTGGCCCTTCCCGAGCAGGACATTGCCGATGCCGATGCATTGATTGGTCGGCCCGTACGCCGACTCGGGCATGAAGAGCACCGTGAGCTTCTCGGTCATCAGATTCATCCTTCGTTGGTGGTGGTCAGGGGGTGTCCGGTGGCGACTCGCGCGTACTCGAGGATCAGGTCGGCGGCGGTGTCGTGGTCGATGCTCGGGTGGCCCGCGATGATGCGATAGCCGTAGGCGTCCTCGAGGGCGACGAGATTGCGGGCGATCGTCCTCGCGTCCTGGGCGAGCTCGAAGTCGCCGCGGGCCGAGCCGGACTCCAGGATCACCTCGTACATCGCGACCTGCCGGTCGTACAGCGACGTGAGCAGGGCGGCGTACACGGGCTGCCTCCCGGCCGCGCCACCGAGTTCGCAGAGGAGTCGGACGGAGGCGTCGTTGCCGTCGACGGGCAGGCCGTTGTTCACCGTGACGACGAGCTTCTCGACGGGGCCGTCGAGCTCCTTCAGGGCGGCGACGCGCTGATCGTAGAAGCGCTCCATGCCGGCCCGGTTGGCCTCGAGGAGAAGCGCCTGTACGTCGGGGAAGTGGTAGAGGACCGCGCCCGAGGTCAGCCCGGCGGCCTCCGCGACATGCACCAGCTTGGTGTCGGCGCCGTGTTCCAGCATCGCCCGCTGGGCGGCACCCACGAGGGCCTCCCGACGTGCCTGCTGCGATTTGGTTCGAGCCATGGGCTCACTCTGGCATGAGTCGACGATTTCTTGAAGGTCTCTTCAAATTTTTTCGCCGTAACCCAGATTTACTCGCGGATACCCCTTGCCGAACTTTGAATGCACATGCAAAGTAGGGCGCCATACCTGGATTCCGGTAGCCGAGGAGGCACCATGACCGCACATCGCTTCACCCGTTTGGCGCTGGTGAGCGCCGGGGGTCTGCTGACCGCGACGGCCCTCGCCGCCTGTGGCAGCAGCGGCTCCGGCGGGGCCGCCAAGGCCGATTCGCTGGACCCCAAGGCCGACCTGAGCAAGCAGTCGATCACCGTGTCGAACTGGGCGGGCTACATGCCCAAGGACATCGCCAAGCAGTTCAAGGCGGCGACCGGTGCGGGCCTCACCGCCACCGAGCACGCCACCAACGAGGAGATCATGGCGAAGCTGACGACCGGTGCCGACTCCGGCATCGACGTCGCCTTCGTCTCGGGCCAGTACGCCCAGGCGCTCAATGACGCCGGGCTGCTCGAGCCGATCCATCCCGACATGGTGCCGAACCTCAAGAACCTCTACCCGCAGGCGACCCAGCTCGCCTTCGACAAGGGCAACAAGTACTCGGTTCCCTACACCTGGGGCACCACCGGCATCTGCTACCGCTCCGACCTCGTGAAGCCGGCGCCGACCTCGTGGAACGACATCCTCGCGCCGGCCCCGAAGTACGACGGCAAGGTCACCATGTTGTCGACCGAGCGCTGGCTCGCGCTGCCGGCCCAGAAGGCGCTCGGCTACTCGGTCAACACGACGGACGACGCCGAGCTGGCGAAGATCAAGTCCAAGCTCATCGAGGCCAAGAAGCACCTGCTGGGCTACGACAACACCACCTTCTACGAGAAGCTCGTCTCCGGCGAGGCCGTGATGACCGAGGCCTGGGACGGCTGGTGCGGCTACGGCATGGCCGAGAACCCGAAGATCAAGTTCGTGGTTCCCCAGGAGGGCAGTGACCTCTGGTCGGACACGATGGTGGTGCTGAAGGGCTCTGCGAACAAGGAAGCCGCCTTCGCCTTCGTGAACATGATGCTGGAGCCCAAGGTGCACTCCTGGGTCGTCGAGAATGTCACCTACAACGTGCCCAACCAGCCCGCCGAGGCCCTCGTGCCCGAGGCGCTGAAGAAGCAGTTCCCGCAGCTGGCGGTGACCCCCGACGATCTCGCCAAGGGCGAGGTGCTGGTCGACCTCGGCGAGGACTCCACGAAGTACACCGATCTCACCACGGACGTGACGGCGTCGTCGTGAGCCTTGCCCTCAAGTCCCGGCCCCGGAATCGGCTCCTCTTCGAGAGAGCCGTCTTCCTGGGGCCGGGCCTGATCTTCACCGCCGTCTTCGTGGTGGTCCCGGTCGTGCTGGTGCTCGCCTACACCTTCTTCGACCGGGGTCGCTTCGGCGGTGTCGTCTACAACTTCTCGCTGGACAACTTCTCCCGCGCCTGGCAGCCGACGTACCGCAAGGTGCTGGTGAGCTCGCTCGAGATCGCCGGTGCGGCGACCCTGATCGCCCTCGTCATCGGCTATCCCGTGGCCTATGCCATCGCGAAACTGCCGGCGCGCTGGCGCACGATCGCGCTGGTGCTCGTGGTGGTGCCCTTCTGGACCAATTTCCTGATCCGTACCTATGCCTGGATCGTGCTGCTCAACACACAGGGCGTGCTCAACGACGTACTCGTGGGAACCGGCCTGACCGACCACCGGCTGAGCCTGCTCTACACGAAGGGCGCGGTGATCGCCGGACTCGTCTACGTCTACCTGCCGCTGATGATCCTGCCGATCTACGCCTCGGTGGCGCGGCTCGACAGGGAACTGCGCGAGGCCTCCGCCAATCTGGGCGCCGGGAAGATCGCCACCTTCTTCCGGGTGACCTTCCCCTTGACCCTTCCGGGCGTGGTGACCGGCTGCATCTTCGTCTTCGTGCCCAGCCTCGGGAACTTCGTGGTGCCCGAGCTGCTCGGCGGCGGCAAGACGGTGATGGTCGGCAATCTCGTCCGCGACCAGTTCCTGAAGGCGCGTGACTGGCCCTTCGGCGCCACGCTGGCGCTGATCATGGTGGTGCTGCTGCTCCTGCTCTTCGCGCTGCAGTCGCTGGTGAGCCGCCGGTACGCCGTCTCCGGGGGTGACCGATGAAGGAGCGCCTCGGCTGGCTCTGGCTGCCCTTCGTGGGCTGCTTCCTCTTCCTCTACATCCCGATCGTCACCGTGGTGGTGATGTCCTTCAACAGCGGGCGATCGGCGCTGAACTTCAGTGGCTTCTCCTTCCGCTGGTATCCCGAGCTCTTCGGCGATTCGGACATCGGGCACGCACTGGTGAACTCGCTGACGGTCGCGGTCGGCGCGATGCTCTTCTCCACGGTGCTGGGCACCGTGCTCGCGGTCGGGCTGGTCCGCTACGCGCGCTCGACCGCGCTCGACGCGATCGCGATGACCCCGGCGATCCTGCCCGACCTGGTGCTGGCGATCGGCCTGCTGGTCTTTTTCGCCTTCATCGGTTTGCCCCTCGGGCTGACGACGGTGATGATCGCCCATGCCGCCTTCGGGACCGCCTTCGTGGTGGCCGTCGTACGGGCGCGGCTGGTGCAGTTGGACCAGTCTCTCGAGGAGGCCTCGCAGGACCTGGGCGCCTCCTGGTCCACCACCTTCATCCTGGTGACGCTGCCCTCGATCGCCCCCGCGGTCGTGGCCGGAGCACTGCTCAGCTTCACGCTCTCGCTGGACGAGTTCGTGATCGCCTTCTTCACCGATGGACCGAAGAGTCCGACCCTTCCCATCGAGATCTATTCGCGAGTGCGCTTCGGGGTGACCCCCGAGATCAACGCGCTGGCCACCATGTTGCTGCTGGTCAGCATGACGGCCGTCGTCATCGGTGCCCTCGCGCTGACCCGTGCGACCCGAACGGAGAGTGCTGATGAGTGAGTCCCTGGTACGCATCGAGGGTCTGGGTGCCAGCTACGGCAGCGTGCGCGCGCTCAGCGACATCGACCTCGAGATCGGCGACAAGGAGTTCTTCGCGCTGCTCGGCCCGTCGGGCTGCGGCAAGACCACCCTGCTGCGCACCCTGGCCGGCTTCGAGACACCGAGCGAGGGCAGCATCAGCCTAGGCGGCGAGGATCTGCTCGCCATGTCGGCGCATCGCCGCCCGGTCAACATGATGTTCCAGTCCTATGCGCTCTTCCCGCACCTCACCGTCGAGAAGAACATCGCCTACGGCCCGGCCCGCGCGGGCCTGGCCAAGCAGGAGATCGCCACCCGGGTCGCGGAGGTGCTGGAGACCGTCGGACTGTCCGGGCTCGGCAAGCGCCGCCCGCACCAGCTCTCCGGCGGACAGCGACAGCGCGTCGCGCTGGCCCGGGCGATCGTGAACCGGCCGCGCCTGCTGTTGCTCGACGAGCCGCTGTCGGCGCTGGACCGCAATGTGCGCTCGCAGATGCAGCTCGAGCTCAAGCGCCTGCAGCACGAGGTCGGCATCGCCTTCGTTATGGTCACGCACGACCAGGAGGAGGCACTCTCGATGGCCGACCGGATCGCCGTCATGGACGGCGGCCGGGTGCAGCAGGTGGCGACGCCGGAGGAGCTCTATCGCTCGCCCGCCAATCGCTTCGTCGCGGAATTCATCGGCCGCAGCAATGTCTTCGCCGGTACGACGGCCGCCGGCGGGCTGCTCGCCGATGGCCGGCTCCTGCCCGGACACGGCGAGGGTGCGCACCTGATCGTGCGCCCCGAGGACATCCGGATCGGCACCGCCCAAACGGGGGAGAGCGGCGTACTGCGCGGACGGGTCGTGGAGACCCAGTTCAGCGGCGGCAGCACGATGGTCGCCGTCGAGCCCGAGGGTGTCGCCACCGTCACGGGACGGCCGGTGCTGGTGACTCAGTCGGGCTTGGCGTCGGTACGCCGGGGCACCGATGTCGCGCTCACCTGGGACGCCGCGGCCGCCGCGATCGTCGCATGAGCGGGGCCCTTGCGGATGCTCGTCCCGTCTCCTACTGGCACGACCGCCACGCCCTCGGCCCGGCGACGGAGGTCTTGTCCGGCACGGTCGACGCCGACCTGGTGATCGTCGGCGGTGGCTTCACCGGACTGTGGACGGCGATCGAGGCGAAGCGCCGTGATCCCGGCCGCGAGGTGGTGCTGCTCGAGGGACGCCACATCGGCTTCGGCGCCACGGGGCGCAACGGCGGCTTCATCTCCGATTCGCTGACGCACGGAATCGCGCACGGCCTGGCACTGTGGCCCTCCGAGGTGCCCGAGCTCCTGGAACTCGGCCGCGCGAATCTCGCCGCCCTGGCCGAGGACATCGCCACCGCGGGGATCGAGGCCGACCTGCGTCTGGTCGGCAAGACCGTCGTCGCCGTCGACGAGCACCAGGCCCGCGCGCTCCCGGCGCTCGAGGCGATGCTCAACGAATACGGTGAGAAGGCCGAGCTGCTCGACGCCGACGCGGTGCGGGCCGATGTCGCGTCGCCGACGTACCTGGGGGGCGTGCGGGTACGCACCGGAGGCGGCGTCCTGGACCCCGTTGCGCTGGCGCTCGGTCTGCGGGACTGGGCGATCCGGCTCGGCGTCCGGATTCACGAGCGGAGTCCGGTGACGCGCGTCGGCGCCGGTGTGGTGACCACGGCCGCGGGTCAGGTGCGAGCGCGCCAGGTCGCCCTGGCCACGAATGCCTATCGCAGTCCGGTACGCCGGCTGCGCAAGTACGTCGTACCGGTCTACGACCATGTGCTGGTCACCGAGCCGCTCACCGATGCCCAGTGGGATGCCCTCGGCTGGCGTGAGCGGCAGGGGCTCACCGACGCGGGCAACCAGTTCCACTACTACCGGCCGCTCGCCGACGGCCGGATCCTGTGGGGCGGCTACGACGCGATCTACTACTACGGCTCGCGCCGCGATGCAGCGCGGGAACAGCGAGACGCCTCGCACGAGCTGCTTGCCGCGCAGTTCCTCGAGACCTTCCCGCAACTCGACGGCATCCGCTTCACGCATCGGTGGGCGGGCCTGATCGACACGTCGAGCCGGTTCACGCCGTACGTCGGAGTGAACCGTCGCGGCGATCTCGCGCACGCCCTCGGCTTCACCGGCCTCGGTGTCGCCTTCAGCCGGCTCGCCGGATCGATGATGCTCGACGCGCTGGACGGGCAACCGGTGCCCGACTTCGTCGGTAGCCGCCCGGTGCCCTTCCCGCCCGAGCCGGCCCGCTACCTCGGCGTACAGATCACCCGCGCGGCGCTCGCCCGTGAGGACCGGTCGGGTTCCCGCGGCGCCTGGTTGCGCATGCTCGATCGCTTCGGCGTCGGCTTCAATTCCTGACCCGTCCTCTGAGGAGACAGACATGGGAAGCTTCATCGACGGCGTTCTCGCCGACGGAAACGGCAGCATGGTCACGCTGGTCGACCCGGCTACGGGCGAGACGACTCGCGAGATCGCACAGTCCTCGGTCGAGGATGTCGCGCGGGCGATCGCGTCCGCCAAGGCGGCGTACCCGGCATGGGCCGCGCGGACCCCGGGGGAGCGCGCGCAGATCCTCGCCGCTGTGGCCGACGCCCTTGCCGCATCGGGTGATCTGGTCGATCTGGAGGTGAGCGAGACCGGCAAGCCTCGCGCCGTCTTCGCCGACGGCGAGCTGCCCTTCGGCGTCGACAACCTGCGCTTCTTCGCCGGTGCGGCGCGGTCGCTCGACGGCAGCGGCGCTGGGTTGCTGTCCCAGGGCTACACGTCGATGCTGGTACGCCGTCCGCTCGGTGTCGTCGCCGGCATCGCGCCGTGGAATTTCCCCTTCATCATGGCCATCTGGAAGCTCGGGCCTGCGCTTGCCGCCGGCAACACCGTCGTACTGAAGCCGGCACCGCAGACCCCGTCGTCGACGCTGCGACTCGCCCAGATCGCTCATGAGGCGGGGCTTCCGGCAGGGGTGCTCAATGTCGTCACCGGTGGCGCCGAGGTGGGCACCGCTCTCGTCGAGAGTCCCGACGTGGCGATGGTCTCGATCACGGGTTCCTCGCGTGCGGGCCGCGCGGTCATGCAGGCGGCAGCGCCGACGACGAAGCGACTGCACCTCGAACTCGGCGGCAAGGCACCGGCTCTCGTCTTCGCCGACGCCGATGTCACCGCGACCGCGCGCGGCCTCGCGATGGGCGCGACGTACAACTCCGGGCAGGACTGCACCGCGGTCACCCGGGTGTACGTCGAACGCAGCTTGCTCGATGACTTCGTCGCGGCACTGGGATCGGTACTCGCGTCCGTGAAGGCGGGGATGCCGGAGGACCCGTCGTCGGACATCGGGCCGCTGATCAGCGCGGAGCATCGCGAGCGCGTGCACGGCTTCGTGACGCGTGCGCGCGAGGGCGGTGCCCGGGTGGTGACCGGGGGAGTGCTGCCGTCCGGACCGGGCTTCCTCTACCCGCCGACCTTGGTCACCGATGTCGCGCAGGACTCCGAGATCGTGCAGGAGGAGGTCTTCGGACCGGTGGTCGTCGTCCTGCCCTTCGACACCGAAGCCGAAGCGATCGCGCTCGCCAACGACTGCGCCTACGGACTGGCGTCGTCGGTCTGGACGCGGGACGTCCAGCGGGCGCTGCGCGTCGTACACCAGATCGAGGCCGGGGTGACCTGGGTCAACGACCACCTGCCGATCGCCTCCGAGGCGCCGCACGGTGGCGTGAAGGCGAGTGGTTTCGGCAAGGACATGAGCCAGGAGGCCCTGGCCGAGTACACCGTCACCCACCACGTGATGATCCGACACGAGGAACCTCCGGAGCACGACTCCTTCCGCCCCGCCTGAGTGGTCTCTTTCAGTGCCCTTCGCCGGACAGCGCGGGGACGGCTTCGGCGATGCGGAGGGTGGTGTCCGGCCCGGTCGTGGTGACGGTGCCCGGCACGGGTTGGCTCGGTCTGCCGTTGACGCGGTACGTCGCCGTCCAGGTGATGGTGACGTGGACTCGCGCCGTCGTATGGGCTCGCTGATAGCGGTGGGTGACGGTCCTGGCAGGGTAGGGATCGCCCGGGCCCTGCGTGGTCTGGCCGGTGCCGTCGCCGTGCGCCCAGGTGTAGCTCGCCGGATGAATGTGAAGGCGGACGGTCTGCCCGAGGATGCGGACGCTGCGATCCAGGTCGCCGGAGGTCGTGGTGTGCAGGATCGTGTCGAGATTGACCAGCGTGGTGCCCTTGGGCTGGGCGTAGGTGCGCGCGCGGGGCAGTGGGACGCGGCGCAATGCGTTGAGGACCATGCCGGGGGTGATCTCGGGGCGGTTGGCGGCGGCGGTGGGCATGCAGGCGAGGGTGGTGCTGATGACAGGCTTGGGTCGTAGCCTCCAGCGCCGCATATAGGTCTTCCCCGCTGGACAGGCCATGTCATCGGTACAGACGCCCTGGCCGCCGGGGGTGAGGGGATCGTGTTCTTCGCAGACGGGTCGCCACACCCAGAGTTCGATGGGGTGGGATCCGGCGCCCGCCGCAGTCGCAGGATGGCGTGACGTGCGTGGAGGGCAGTTCGATTGCGCCGCGACCCAGAATTCGTTTCCGTTTCCGGTCGCATTTGAGCCGGCTCTGCAAGCGGTGTTGGTCGCAGTGGAGACAGGCCCCGTTGCCAGGACAAAGGAGGCCACACTCACAACGCCAGCCGCTAGGAGACGCGTGACCATCGGGCGACCCTCCATTTCCCGTCTTGAAACCGGACATAGAAGCTGGCGACGGACTTGGCTCGTGCATGCCGCCTAGGGGCGGCGCCGGCAGACGCAATGATGCTCGAGGGAGAGAATGCTCCTGTTAGATCGACCTCAGTGAGGCCGCCGATGCTCGGGACTGCGTCGATTCCGCCGATTGTGAGTTCTCCTCCCGCCGCGTGACCGCCGGCACCATAGACCTTGCCGATAGCGGCCGCGACGCTCGTACATGATTGGCAGCGGGGGGATCCGAGCGCGAGGAGAGCCTGCGTCTCACCCGTTGCCTGGGCGTAGTTGAACGTTGCCACGTAGTGCCGGACGAAGGCGATGGCGCCGGCCTTGGTGTGTGCTCGTGCGGCGGAGGGCAGTGGGGGTGGGAGGCGGCCGGTGGCGGTGGCCGTCGGGGATGACGACGGCGTGGGTTCGGGT
This sequence comes from Marmoricola sp., assembly GCA_030151765.1. GTDB lineage: Bacteria > Actinomycetota > Actinomycetes > Propionibacteriales > Nocardioidaceae > Marmoricola. The sequence goes on along the minus strand of JASLCW010000397.1, from coordinate 395 downwards.
GTGGGCGCCTTTCGGCCGCCACAGCCGTTGACGCCGACAAGGAGGGCGAGAACGGTGAGCGCGCCGATGATCGTGGCGACTGGTCGCGGGGTGTGGGGTCGACGCACGGGAGTACCTCTGTCGGAGATGGTTCTTGTGCGCATACCCCTCGACCACGCGGCCTACACCTGACGACCTGCCTGTGCATCCAGATTCGTCGATAGGTGAGTGTTTGCGGCGGGTCCAGGCAGGGGGATGGGTCAGGAGGCCAAGCCCATGTCCTCTTGACCGAACTGGCTTCGTTCACGGGCCTGCTGTTCGAGGATCCGGATGGGATGTGTGCCGGCCCGGTCGACGAGGACGTGTCGGCCGTGGGGTGAGCGCCAGAGGAATCTGTTGTCGGGGAGTTGGGTCAC
>JASLCW010000391.1 GCA_030151765.1 Marmoricola sp. | reverse complement strand
AGCGGGTTCTGGTCGAGCTGTACGACAAATTCTTCGCCGTCGCCTTCAAAAAGACCGTAGACAAGCTCGGGATCGTCTACACGCCCATTGAGATTGTCGACTTCATCCTCAGGTCCGCCGACGCCGTGCTCAAACAGGAGTTCGGGCAGGGCCTCACCGACGAGGGCGTCCACATCCTCGACGGCTTTACCGGCACCGGAACGTTCCTCGTCCGACTGTTGCAGTCCGGCCTGATCGAGCCCCACGACCTCGCACGCAAGTACGCCGAGGAGATTCACGGCAACGAGATTCTGCTGCTCGCCTACTACATCGCGTGCGTAAACATCGAGACCACATATGCCGAGCTGACCGGTCACGAGGAGCCGTTCCCGGGCCTGATCCTCACCGATACCTTCCAGAGCTGGGAACCCGACGACCGCCCCGACCTCGACGTGTTCCCCGAGAACAACGAGCGACTGGAGAAGCTCAAGGCGCTCGACATCCGGGTATGCGTGATGAACCCGCCCTACAGCGCCGGGCAGGACTCCGCCAATGACAACAACCAGAACGAGTCGTACCCGGCGCTCGACGGGGAGATTCGATCTACCTATGCCGCCCGCTCAACTGCCACCCTTAAGAACTCGCTGTACGACTCGTACATTCGCGCGATCAAGTGGGCGACGCTACGAATCAAGGATCGGGGCGTGGTTGCGTGCGTGACGAACGGTGGATTCCTCGACTCCAACACCGCCGACGGCATGAGGAAGACCCTCGCGGACGAGTTCACGTCCGTCTACGTGTACAACCTCCGGGGCAACCAGCGGACCGCTGGTGAGCAGTCGCGTAAGGAAGGCGGCAAGGTTTTCGGTGGCGGTAGTCGAGCGACCGTAGCCATCACTCTCTTGCTGAAGAACCCGGACAAGACCGGCCCGGCCACCATCCACTACACCGACATTGGCGACTACCTGAGCCGGGACGAGAAGCTCGCCAAGGTCGCTACCGCCGACAGCGTTCTTGAGCTTCCCTCCGTGAAAATCACCCCGAACGAGCATGGAGACTGGCTGAGCCAACGCAGGGACGACTTTGTGGATTTGCTCCCGCTGGATGAGAAGGGGGCGGTGAGCGTGTTCGGGCTCTCCTCTGGAGGGCTCAAGACCAACCGAAGCGCGTGGGTCTACAACCCCAATCGTGCAAAGCTGCTTGAAGTCGTCAAGAAGATGATCGCCACCTTCAACGGCGAGGTTCGTCGGCACGGTGGTGCGGCGGAGGCTGACGTGCCATCTCTCGTCAACGGCGATCCCGCGCTCATTAGCTGGGATGTGAACACTTATCGAGCGGTGTCGCGGGAACGGGAGAGCCGGTTTGATCCGGAAGCGGTACGCCGGTCTTGCTTCAGGCCGTTCGAGCGTGACTTCGTCTACTTCCACGCTGATTGGAATCCCCGTCAGGGGCGGCTGCCAGTCATCTTCCCAACGGCAGGCGCGCCGAACGTGGGGTTCCTTATTGTTGCGGCGACGCCCAGGACCCCGTTCGGGTTGATGATGCTGGACGGCATCCCTGACTTGTCCTACTTCATGGATGCCGGGCAGTTCTTCTCTCGCTATCGCTATGAACAGGTCGAGGACTCCGGGATGCTTGACCTTGGCGGCGACGACGTGGTGGTGGACGGCTACCGACGCATCGACAACATCACCGACGAGGCGCTCAAAACGTTCTCTGCGGCGTACTCTGCCGAGACGGTCACCAAAGACGACGTGTTCTTCTACGTCTACGGCCTGCTGCACTCCCCGGAGTACCGGGAGACCTACGCGGCGGATCTGAAGAAGATGCTGCCTCGCATACCGCTGGTGAAAGACTTTCGTGCCTTCGCCGACGCGGGTCGCAGGCTGTCTGAGCTTCATCTGAACTACGAAAGCGTCGAGCCGTACCCGCTGGGCGGGCTGGCTGTGGAGCCCCAGGGCGACCCCTACGCCTTCTTCGCGGTCACGGACAAGAAGATGTCCTTTGAGAAGGCGAACGCAGCTCAGAAGGCCACAGGAGAGCGCTATGACCGCTCGGTGATCCACTACAACCCACGGGTCACGCTCTCTGGCATCCCCGAGGACGCCTACCGGTACATGCTGGGATCCCGCTCCGCTATCGAGTGGATTATCGATCGGTACTACGTAAAGACAGACAAAGCGTCGGGCATCGTCAACGACCCCAACGATTGGTCTCGCGAGATCGGGGACCCGCGCTACATCCTCGACCTGCTCGCCAGGATCGTGACGGTGTCGATCGAGACGAACACGATCGTAAGCAGTCTTCCTCCGCTGGACATCATCGAAGGCGCGTAACAGCCGTGGCTCCCCCAAAGAAGGCGCTCGTTGGCGGCGGACTCGTCGTCGCTGGCTGCATCCTCACGGTGGTCCTCGCCTTCTTGGGCAACACGGAAGAGCCACCAGCTGCGAGCACGCAGGCGCTACTCGCGTTCTTGGCGATACTTGCCCAAGCTGGGGCCGCGTGGGCGTTCAACTCTTTGGGCCGCGCGGATCCCTCCCTCGCTATCAGCGCGGTCACGCGCTTAGTCAGCCGAGCGCGACGCGCCGTCGAAGCGCGGAAACTTGCCGAGTGGGTGGCTGAACAAGATCTGGCAGCCCCGTAAGTCCGTAGCGCAGCTGGGCAACTGAGCGTGCATCTCTCATATCTGGAAGAAGGCTTCATCGAGTCGGTCGACGACTGGCGGACCTTCCACCCAGGCGTCGTCGAACGAGCCGAGGAAAGGGCGAACATTGACGAAGAGTGACAGGGAACGGATGCGTGGCAAGGTCGCGGCCATCCTCACCAAACGCGAATTGGTGCTGAACATTGGCTCAGACGACGGAGTCGTCGTGGGTATGAGATTTGTGATCCTCAATAGCAACGGCGTTGACGTCAAAGACCCGGACACCGGTGAGGTGTTGGGCAGTGTTGAGGTTCCCAAGACTTTGGTCAAGGTTGTGCGGGTTGACGCACCTCACCTGAGCGTCGCGCGCACTTTTCGTACGATTCCGGGAACTGCGGGAATCATGGGCACGATGGCCGCGCTTTCCGGCACACCATCGAGAGTAGAAACGCTAGACATCGCGGCAGGGTCGAGTATCAAAGCTGAGCTAAGTGCCGAGGATTCATTCATCAAACCCGGCGATGTGGCACTCGAAACCAGCGGCGACGAGTACGACGAACTTTGATGGGCACCATGAGCCGAGCTGAGGGACGCTCAGATCGATGGCCGAACCCGTGACCGACGCAGATGGCTTGGGAGAAATCCTTAGGGGTCTGCTCGACAGCTGGGGTGCAGCGCGCGGTCAGGTCGCCCTGGCTCAGAAGGGCCGCCGAGCCAATGCGAGCCGATTCATATCAATCCATTCTCTCGCAGCCCACGTACACCGCCTGTGCAGCGCGGGGCTGATCCTCATCGAGGACCAGCGGAACCTTGAGGCTATGCCTGTCGTTCGAGCGGCCTACGAGTCAGCGATTACGGCCGTCTGGTTGGCGCAGAACGAAGACGGGGCGAACGCGCTGTTCAACGAATTCACTCGCCAGCAACGAGCAATTTCCATGTCGCTCGCGAAGTCGCGGAACCCAACGTTCGCATCCGGCCTAGACCTTCCCTACACAGACACGGATGAGCTGGACACGGATTCGAATGCACAGGCTCGTTGGTTCGAGAAGCTATGCACGGACTTCAACGACGGCGCTGATCTCTACATTTACTACCGGCAGATGTCGGGATACTCCCACGCCGGGCTCCGCGTGATCGAGGAGTACATCCGACCCACCGAGGACCGGACGGACGTCCAGTCACTGCTGAAGGTCTCTCAGTTTGGCCCGATGGACATGTGGCTCTTCTTCCTCACCGCGTCGGCGATCTGGGCAGGATCAGCATTCGACTACATCGACAAGGACCGAGCCCGCCGAAGCGAGCTTCGGCAGGCCGCACGGGATATCGGAGTTGTCCGTGATCTGAAGCTCACGAGCGATGCCGAACGTCGGACAGCGCGGCGGAAGCGCAAGCGCATGGGCTCGAAGAAAGCTTCCACCTAGATCCGCGACACAAGTCCGCCGACCAGATAGCCACAAGCGAAGCAGACGACTACTCGCTTCCACAAGGTCCAACGCCAGCGGTCGGCCACCCGCGTGACAACGAACGAAAGCCACACCGCGAGCACGACCTCGATGACTGCCACCTTCATGAGCCACCCACTACTGCGAGCGCCTCGCCGAGTGCACGGCCTGCTGCCTGTGCGCCGCGCTGCGTGAGGACGACGTACACGGATAGATGCACTGCCAACGTGTGACCCAGGAAGGCCGCAGCATCGGCCGGTGAGACTCCGGCCTCGTGCATGATCCGAGCGACCGTGTGCCGAATCGTGTGGAGGCCGATCTTGCGCACGGCAGCGTCTCGGCAAAGGCTGGCGAACGACGCGCTGTAGGAGTTGGGATTGATGGCCTCACCGAAGCTATCGACGACCACGAGGCGTTCCACGTTGCCGTAAGCCGGACCGATCGCGAGCTGGTCGGCTGCCTGGCGAGCCTTAAGAGCGCGAAGTAGGGCGATCGTGCCAGGGTGGATGTCGTCAGGTCGGATCGTACGATCGCTCGCCGAGCTCTTGGTGTCGTCGCGCTCGACATGTCCCTTGCCCACAAGCACGCGAGACCAACCCACATGGACCGTTCCTGCGTCGAAGTCGACATCGTCCCAAGACAAGCCGAGCACCTCCGAGCGACGGAGACCGCACAGGCTCAGGCGCCATGCAGCGGCGAGCGCGTCGTTGTCGGCGACCTCGCGGAATCGCAACAGCTCGTCGGTTTCCCAAGGGGTGACCGTCTTCTTGTCGCCCTTCTTGCGGCGCGGAGGCTTCACGTCCTTCGCCGGGTTAGACGCCAGGACGTCAGACGAGACGCCGAACGCCATGACTTGCTTGAGAGCGCCAAGCGCGTAGACGATCGAGCGGTGACTGTAGCCGGACCCGTCTCGGCCGCCATCGGTTGAGTGAATCGCCCCGGGTTTCGTGGAGGCTCGGTTACTTGGAACCAGCCCCGGTCGGGACGGGTGTTT
>JASLCW010000370.1 GCA_030151765.1 Marmoricola sp. | reverse complement strand
AGCAGCACCGGGTAGGGCTGCACGAAGTGACTGAAGTAGCCCTTGAAGCCCTTGGTCCGGATGCCGTAGACCCAGACGCTGGCGACAGCGAAGATGCCCATCGCATAGGTCAGGTTCGTGTCCGCGGTCGGGGCGGGCAGCGCGTGCAGGCGGCCCGGGCCGAACTCGGTCGGGATCAGCTCCAGCCAGTTGGCGATCAGGATGAAGAAGAAGAGCGAGATCGCCAGCGGGGCCACGAAGGGGTGGACCTTGCCCAGGTTGTCCTCGACCTGCTTGTTGACCTCACCGACGACGCTCTCCCAGATGATCTGGAGCTTGGTCGGGACGTGGTCCTCGGTCTGCTTGGTCAGCGACCGGCGTACCAGGAAGCCGAGGAGGATCACGATCAGACCCGCGACGACCGTGCTGATGACGGTGTCGATGTTGACCGTGAGACCGAACCAGTCGCGCTCGGGGTGGACACCCGGCTCGATGTGGATCTCGCGCGGTACGGCGACAAGAGAGGCGGCGATCATGCTTTCTTGAGCTCCTTCAGCAGGGGCAGGGCGGTCATCACCAGGGCGATCAGCCGGAAGATCGCGAGACCGAGCAGCAGCCCGATCCCCGACGGCCAGAAGGCGATGGCGATACCGATCGCGGCGACCGACAGGATCGCCAGACGAACGATGGTGGCGAACATCAGCTTGTTGCGGGTGGGCTGCTCGCCCGAGGAGACGACCTTGAGCAGCCAGAGCTCGGTGGCGAGGTGGTTGATCAGGCCGAGGAGGACGCCGATCGCGATGCAGCTCGCGAGGGTCCAGTCGCCGTACTGGCCGAACCAGAGGCCGAGGACCATCATCCCGAGTGCGACGAGGACGGCCTTGCGCTGGTCACGGAGGACCTTGGGGAGCATCGCGATCATCGAATCCGCCGCCCCTCAGCTCCGCAGCGCCCGGCGGACCTTGAGGACCGCAGCGACACAGCCGAGGACGACGCCGAGCGCGACGCCGACGAGCACGCCCGTGGGCGAGCTGCCCCGGACGTCGTCGAACCAGATGCCGAGCACCATGCCGAGGACGACGGAGCCGACGAGCATGCCACCGACGCCGGCGAGGTCGCGGCCTCGAAAGCTCGGTTCAGGGTGCTCATCAACCATCCAGAAAGATCGCTCTCGGAGAGATTCGTGGGCCGGATCCGGGGCGTGCCGCACAGCGGCTCGGTGTCCCCGCCGGCCGGTCCAACGAGCCGAACGCTATCACGCGACGAGCGCCTGAATTCGGGCACCCCAGCACCATGACGGTGGCGGCGAATCGCGGTCGTCAACATCGGCGGCCGATCTGTTTCGGGGTGGCCCTGCGAGTGTGCGTCGAAGCGCATTCGACGCTCACGGGATGGCTTGTGAAAACTAGCACAAAGTCCCCCGCAAGTCCTATTCGGGGTACCGGCCGGCGCCCGCTCAACCGACCTCGGCGGGCGCCTCGGAGGCCTCCGGTCGATTGACCCGCGGCAGCACCCAGGTGGTCACCGCCACCACGACCAGCGCCACCACGAGGCCGGTCCAGAGCAGCGGCCCGGAGTAGAGGCTGACCCCGACCGCGCCGAAGGCGATCAGCGCCGCCCACATCCACATGATCACGACGGCCCGCCGCTGGCTGTGCCCGATCTCCAGCAACCGGTGGTGCAGGTGCTCCTTGTCCGGGTGATAGAAGGCCTGGCCGCGCCGGGTCCGCCGTACGACGGCCATCACCAGATCGACCAACGGGATCATCAGGATCGACAGCGGCAGCATGAAGGGCAGCAGCGTCGGCAGGAAGCTGGCCGGGATCACCCCCGAGCCCTGGAGCTGGACATTGGCGAACTGGCCGGTCAGCGTCAGCACCGCTCCGGAGAGCACCAGCCCGAGCAGCATCGAACCGGAGTCACCCATGAAGATGCGCGCCGGCGAGAAGTTGTGCGGCAGGAAGCCGGCACAGGCACCGCCCATCGCGGTGCACAGCAGGGCAGCGGTGATCGCCAGCGTCTCGCCGTTGGAGTACGCGAGCTGGTAGCAGAAGATGAAGAAGGCGAAAGCGGCGATCAGCGAGATGCCGCCGGCCAGTCCGTCGAGGCCGTCCACGAAGTTGAGCGCGTTGACCGTGCCCGCCACCAGGATGATGGTCAGCAGCGCCGCCTGTGAGGGCACCAGCGAGAGCTGGCCGACCACGGGGAGCACGATCGAGTAGAACTGCACCCCGTTGAGCACCAGGAATCCGACCGCGACGAGCTGGCCTCCGAACTTCGTGATCGCGTCCAGCTCGAAGAGGTCGTCGAAGGCACCGACGAGACAGATGATCGCGCCGGCGATCAGCACGATGCCGGCGTCGTGGAGGACCTGCGGCTGTTTGCCCAGGAAGGGCAGGTGCCGCGCGACCAGGACTCCGGCACCGAGACCCCCGAGCATGGCGATGCCGCCGAAGTACGGGATCGGGGTGTCGTGCACGTCCCGCTCGCGCACGCGCGCGGTGGCGCCGGCGCGGGTCGCGAGTTCGCGGGCGATCACACAGAGGAGATAGCTGACCACCCCCGCGACGGCGAAGACGAGGAGGTACTCACGCACTGTCGGCGGGACCTCCCTCATCGAGTGCGGTGCCCTGGCCGGCCAGGAAGGTGCGCAGCTCGTCGGTCGGGATCGCGCCGGCGCGCAACAGGCGCGGCCGCTCCCCCGTGGCCGCGATAATCGTCGAGGGCGTCGTACCGCCCGGGACCGGGCCGCCGTCGAGGACCACCCGGACGGCGTCGCCGAGCATGTCGATCGCGGCATCGGCATCGGTCGCCGCGGGCATCCCGGAGCGGTTCGCGGAGCTGACCGCGAGCGGGCCGGTGCGTTCGAGGAGCTCGATCGCGATCGGATCGCCGGGCAGTCGGACCGCGACCGTGCCGCGGGTCTCGCCGAGGTCCCAGCGCAGCGAAGGCTGCTGGTGGCAGACGATCGTCAGGCCACCGGGCCAGTAGGTGTCGACCAGAGCCTGCGCCCAGTCCGGCACCTTCACTGCCAGCGCCCCGAGAGTCCCCGCGTTCGCGACCAGCACCGGCGGCGGCATCTCCCGGCCGCGGCCCTTGGCGGCCAGCAGGCCGGCGACCGCGGTCGCCGAGAAGGCATCGGCACCCACGCCGTAGACCGTGTCGGTGGGCAGCACGATCGACTCACCCGCGCGTACGGCGACCACCGCTGCGGTCAGACCCGTCGACCGCTGGTCGGGGTCGGCCATGTCATAGCGCTCGCCGGCCCACGCAGCGCCGGTCCCGGAGTCACTCACGGGACTCATCGTGCCAGCCGCGCGGTCAGGAAGCGCGGACGCCCGGCGAGATCGCGGTGATCGCGCACCTCACGCCAGCGTCCGGCGGTGCTGAAGACGGCCGGCGCACTCTCCCCCTGGGCATCCGCGTGCTCCGCGCCGACGACGCCTTCCGGCTTGAGCAGGCGCGCGGCCACGGCCTCGAGGACACGCATCGCATCGAGCCCGTCGTCGCCCGAGAAGAGCGCCAGGTCGGGATCGTGCTCGCGCGCCTCGGGCGCCACCGACTCCCAGGCCTCCAACGGAATGTACGGCGGATTGCAGGTGATCACGTCGACCCGACCGTCGAGCTCGGGGAAGGCCGCCGCCATGTCGCCGTGGCGCAGGTCGACCCCGGTCCCGGCGAGATTGCGTTCCGCCCAGGCATGGGCGGCGGGATCGAGCTCGATGGCGTGGACGGTGGCCATCGGCACCTCGTCGGCGATCGCCTTCGCGATCACGCCGGAGCCGGTGCACAGGTCGACCACGACCGGCCACTCCCCGGTCAGGTCGCGCCAGGCCTTCGCCTGGTCGATCGCCCAGCCGGCCAGCAGCTCGGTCTCGGGCCGCGGCACGAAGACGCCGGGCCCGACCTCGACCGAGACGTAACGGAACCAGGCCCGGCCGAGCAGGTGCTGCAGCGGCTCGCGGGCAGCGCGCCGGGTCACGAGTGCGTCGAAAGCGGCCCGCGCAGCGGCGTGCACCTCCGCCTGCGGGTCCAGCTTCGGCCGATCGGTGCCGAGGACATGGGCGAGCAGCTCGGCGGCATCGAAGGCGGGGCTGGCCACCCCTCCCGCGGCAAGTACGGTCTCCGCCTCACGCAACAGATCGCGTACGAGGACCGAACCGTCAGGCACCGATCGACTCCAGGCGCGCGGCCATGTCCGCCTCGACGCACGACTGCACGACCGGCTCGAGATCGCCGTCGAGCACCTGGTCGAGGTTGTAGGCCTTGTAACCGGTGCGGTGGTCGGAGATGCGGTTCTCCGGGAAGTTGTAGGTGCGGATCCGCTCGGATCGGTCCACCGTGCGGACCTGCGAACGGCGTGCGTCCGCGGCCTCGGCGTCGGCGGCCTCCTGAGCAGCCTGCAACAGTCGCGCACGCAGGATGCGCATCGCCTGGTCCTTGTTCTGCAGCTGCGACTTCTCGTTCTGGCAGCTGACCACGATGCCCGTCGGCAGGTGGGTGATGCGTACGGCGGAGTCGGTCGTGTTGACGCTCTGGCCGCCGGGGCCACTGGAGCGGAAGACATCGATGCGCAGGTCGTTCTCGTCGATCGACACGTCGACCTGCTCGGCCTCCGGCAGCACGAGTACGCCGGCGGCGCTGGTGTGCACCCGTCCCTGGCTCTCGGTCACCGGCACCCGCTGCACCCGGTGCACGCCCCCCTCGAACTTCAACAGCGCGTACGGCGCCTCGCCCGGAGCCGGCGTGCCCTTGGCCTTGACCGCCACGGTGACCGACTTGTAACCGCCGAGATCGGACTCGGTGGCGTCGAGGATCTCGGTCGACCAGCCCCGGCGCTCGGCGTACCGGCTGTACATGCGGAGCAGGTCCCCGGCGAAGAGCGCCGATTCCTCGCCGCCCTCCCCCGACTTGATCTCCAGCAGGGTGTCCTTGCCGTCGGCGGGGTCGCGCGGCACCAGCAGCCGGCGCAGTCGCTCCTCGGCGTCCACCCGTCGCTGGGTCAGCTGTTCGGCCTCCTCGGCGAAGCTCTCGTCCTCGCGGGCGAGCTCCTGGGCGGCTTCGATGTCGTCACCGAGCTGCTGCCACTCCTGCCAGGCGGACACGATCGCGGTCAGCTCGGCGTACCGCTGGTTGAGCTTGCGCGCACGATTCTGATCGCTGTGCACGGCGGGGTCGGCCAGCTGCGTCTCGATGTCGGCGTGCTCGGCCACCAGCCCGTTCACCGCTTCGAACATCCCGCTCTCCTTCACCCGTCGGACCAGAACCCACAGCCACACATGCCACGAGCGCCGGTCCCGCGGATGCGGAAACCGGCGCTCGTTCGGTCGCTACTTCTTGGCAGCGTCCTTGGCCTTGGCGTACCGGGCCTCGAAACGGGCCACGCGGCCGCCGGTGTCCAGGATCTTCTGCTTGCCCGTGTAGAACGGGTGGCAGTTCGAGCAGACCTCGGAACGGATGGTTCCGGCGGTCGCGGTGCTCCGGGTCGTGAAGGTGTTGCCGCAGGTGCAGCTCACCTGGGTCACGACGTACTCCGGGTGGATGTCCTTCTTCATGTTTCTCTCCTCGCAGATGACGGTCGCCGGGTCACCTCGCCATGAGGGCGCGGTGTGAACCGGAACCAGCGCACCAGTGTGCCATTCCGCACTCCGGTCGCGCCAATCGGGGACGTGCGCTTCAACACCGCACCGGCGCGGCTTGTTCCCCGGTCGGTCACCTCAGTCGCCGGCGAGTACGGCGTCGACCCGGCCGGCCAGCTCTCGCGGGCTGAAGGGTTTGACGATGTAGTCGTCGGCGCCGAGGTCGTAGCCCATCTGGACATCCGCATCCTGGGCGCGCGCGGTCAGCAGGATCATCCGCAAGCCGGCCAGGTCGGGATCCGCCCGCAGCTCCGCGGCGGCATCGAGCCCACTCATCCGCGGCATCATCACGTCCAGGATCACCACTTCGGGTCGCTGCTCCCGGCAGGACGCGACCGCGGCCGCGCCGTCGCCCACGGGGATCACCTCGTGCCCGGCCTGCCGGAGCTTGAAGACGACGAGCTCCCGGATGTCGGCGTCGTCGTCGGCGATCACGATCCTGGCCATGCGGCTAGCTGCCGTCGTCGTCGGAGGTGGTCGGCGTCGTGTGCTGGACCTGCATCAGGAATTCGATGTTGTTGGCCGACTTCTTCAGCCGCTCCAGCAGCAGCTCGAGAGCCTGCTGGCCGTCGAGGGCGCTGAGCACCCTGCGCAGCTTCCAGATGATCGCCAGCTCGTCCTTGGTGAGCAGCAGCTCCTCGCGGCGGGTGCCCGACTGGACCGCGTCGACGGCCGGGAAGATGCGCTTGTCCGCGAAATCGCGGCGCAGCCGGATCTCCATGTTGCCGGTGCCCTTGAACTCCTCGAAGATCACCTCGTCCATCT
>JASLCW010000338.1 GCA_030151765.1 Marmoricola sp. | reverse complement strand
CCGGCACCAATGTCTTCTTCACGGCCGCGAGCACGCACTACAACCCGAGCAAGAGCGGCAACAGCGCCATCCCGCTGCCCTACATGGACGCGACCCACTCGGTCCGCGTCGGTGCCCACGTGGGTGCTGCCGACGGCCACGCGCTGATCCTCGGCTTCTGGCCGGACCTCTCCTCGACGAACGCCTCGCGTGCGGGCAAGTGGTACCTCCAGCCCGAGCGGGCCGTACTGGGCCAGCCCGGTTCGGCCACCGACCAGGGCACTCCGGACCTTGGCCGCAACGTGGTGTCCTTCGACAACACCCGGACCGCCAACACGGCCCCGAGCCCGGCGAACATCAACAAGACCGGCACCTCGAACATCCGAGTGGCCACCTTCAATGTCGAGAACTACTTCACCGAGACCGGGAAGGCCTTCGGTGCCGACAACCCGGCGATCGGCGACTCGCCCGCCGGTACGACCTCGTCGACGACGAAGGGCTGCCAGTACGACTACGACCGGCTGGCCAATCCGACGCTGACCTTCCAGTGCGTGTCACCCTTCGGCCAGGCCAATGGCTGGGACCCGGTGTCGGGCGCGGTGACGTCGTACAAGGCGGGATTGATGAATGCTCCGCGAGGAGCCGCTCGGCAGGAGGACCTGAACCGTCAGACCGCCAAGATCGTCACCGCGATCAACGGCCTCGGCGGCATCGACACCAACGCGGTCAACCACGGCTCGGGTGCCGACATCATCTCCCTGGAGGAGATCCAGAACTCCAACAAGGTCAAGCAGGGCATCACCAACAGCCCGCTGTCGCCGGACCTGAAGAACCTCAAGGACCAGGGGCAGGGCACGCCGATCGCGAACCGTGACGAGGCGCTCAAGTACCTCGTCGACAAGCTCAACGAGGCTGCCGGTTCGGATGTCTGGGGCTATGTGAAGTCGCCGGAGGAGGCGACCGACGCGACCTCGATGGTGCACCTGTGCTCGATCCTGCGCGGCGACGGCGTCACGCCGATCGACGGCAACGCGGCCGCAGTCGCCAACTCGAGCTGCTCCTATGCCTCGATGCAGGACGTGATCCGCTCCGCCTTCATCTACAAGAAGAAGACGGTCGTCCCGGTCGGCAATGCCGACCTGGACTTCCCGGCCAACCCGCTGAGCCCCGACAACCCGGGCAACAACGCGCAGCGGAGCTACAACGGTGCCTCGCCCTTCGACAACGCACGTGAGCCGTTGGCGCAGTTCTTCAAGCCGGTCGGCCACCCGAACTCGGACGGCTTCGCGGTGATCGTGAACCACTTCAAGTCCAAGGGCGGCACCAGCACCTCCGACGACCCGAAGATCACCATCACCGGCGACAACAAGTCCGACCCGCTCGTCGGCGCCTACAACCAGGCGCGCGTGAAGCAGGGCCAGGAGCTGGTTCGCTTCGCCAACGAGTTCGCGGCGAAGTGGCACACCGACAAGGTGCTCATCCTCGGTGACTTCAACTCCTACACCAAGGAGGACCCGATCAACGCCATCCTGGCCGCCTCGCAGGCGGACCCGGGCAATGGCCGGAGTCCGCTGAACTTCTCGCTGGTCGAGTCGAGCGACCCCAACGACATCACCTACAACTACACGTCCAACGTCAACGTGGGTACGGACGCCTCGGGTGCGGTGAAGGTCGCGACCCCGAACACCGACACCACGGCCGGCACCGACCAGGTCGGCTACGGCACCGTCGGTTCGATCGACCACGAGTTCATCTCGGCCGGCTTCCAGTCCGCCTTCACCGGGGCCGACGTCTGGGAGATCAACGCCAACGAGACCGATGCGTACGACTACGGGCGTTACAACGACAACGCGACGAACTTCTACTACGGCACCACTCAGGGCAATGGCATCCCGGCGGACGTGTCCTACGCGACCGACCTGGCCGGAGCGACTCCCTTCCGCAGTTCCGACCACAACCCGATGGTCATCGGGCTGGACCTCCCGGCACTCGACGACGCCAATGCCGCGAAGGTGACCGACGTACAGATCGTGGGGGTCAACGACTTCCACGGCCGTCTGATCGCCGACTCCGCCGACGGCGGCGCCGCTGCGCTCGGCGGTGCGGTCAATCAGCTGCGCGACCAGTACGGCGCGGACAAGACGATCTTCGCCTCGGGTGGTGACAACGTCGGTGCCTCGACCTTCGAGTCGTTCACCGCACACGACAAGCCCTCGCTCGACGCGCTCAGCAAGATCGGTCTCGACGTGTCGACGGTCGGCAACCACGAGTTCGACGGTCAGGCCTCGCTCGGTGCGGCCCATGTCGGCTGGAAGGACCTCGTCAACCGGCTGATGAAGAAGTACGACGCCGACAGCAACCCGTTCGGCGCCGCTGCCAGCGCCGCCGACCCCGACGGCCTTCCGTATCTGGCCGCGAATGTCACCTACTCGACCGACCCGGACGGCAACGGTCCCCTCAAGGCAGGCGACCCGATCGCTGCCCCGACCAAGGAGATCCCGGTCAAGCTCGACTCCGGTCAGACGATCAAGATCGGCTTCGTCGGCACGGTGACCCCGGACCTCAACTCGCTGGAGAGCCCGGCGAACCTCGACGGCATCCACGTCGGTGACGAAGCGGAGACGCTGGCGGCGATCAACCACTACGCCGACGAGTTGAAGGCCGACGGCGCCAAGATCGTCGTACTGCTGACCCACGAGGGCGCGGCGTCGACGGACTGCTCGAGCATGCTCGGCAATGGTTCCTTCGCCCAGGAGCTCAAGGGCCTCAACGACAACGTCGACGCGGTCCTCTCCGGTCACACTCACCTGGAGTACAGCTGCTCCTTCCCGGTCGAGGGCTGGTCGAACCGTGCGATCACGTCGCGCCCGGTCCTCCAGGCCGGCTCGTACGGCGTCGCCCTCGACCAGCTCGTCTACTCCTTCGACAGCGACGGCAACCCGGTCGAGGTGACCTCGAACCTGGTGGGCGTCAAGGGTCCGGTCAGCACGCTGTTCAGTGCCCCCGAGGACCCGGCGGTGAAGTCGATCGTCTCCGACGCGGTGACCGCCTCGGAGGTGACCGGCGCGCAGACGCTCGGCAAGCTCGGCGGCCCCTTCGACCGTGCCCGTCTGTCGGATGGCACCGAGAACCGCGGTGGAGAGTCGACGCTGGGTAACCAGATCGCCGAGATCCAGCGCTGGGCGACGTCGAACGCCGACCCGGACGCGCACGTCTCCTCGGCCAATGGTCCGGCACAGATCGCCTTCATGAACCCGGGTGGCCTGCGCGCCGACATGGAGGGCCAGAACGCCGATGGTTCGGGAGACCTGACCTATCGGACCGCGGCCGACGTCCAGCCCTTCGCCAACGAGCTGACCAACATGTCGCTCACCGGCGCGCAGATCAAGAAGGTGCTCGAGGAGCAGTGGTCGCGGGACAACATCGACAACGCCCACGCGAACATCCCGGCGCGGCCCTTCCTCAAGCTGGGCATCAGCAAGGGCTTCAAGTACACCTACCACGAGATCCCCGACCCGGTGCACTCCGGTGCGACCCTGGGTGTCGTCGACCAGATGTGGTTGAACAAGAAGCCGATCGACCTGGCGAAGACCTACAGCGTCACGGTCAATTCCTTCCTCGCCAGCGGCGGTGACAACTTCTGGGAGTTGGCCAATGGCGCGAACCAGGAGGACACCGAGCAGACCGACCTGGCGGCGCAGGTGGCCTTCATGAAGCAGTACCAGGCCGATCCGCTGCAGGTCGACCTCGGCCAGCGTGCGGTCCGGGTCACCTTCCCGGGCAATGCGCCGGCGTCGTACGGCGCGGGCGACACCGTGGCCTTCACGTTGAGCTCGCTCCAGATGACCGGTCCGCGTGACACCCAGGACACCTCGCTGACCATCAAGGACGGCGACACCGTGCTGGCAGCCTCCGTTCCGGTGACCTCCTCCAACAGCACGCAGCCGTACGACGACCGCGGCAATGCCTCGGTCAGCGTGCAGCTGCCGGCGGGTGTCGTGGGCAATCAGACCCTGACCGTCGTGGGCAACCAGACGGGCACGGTGGCCGCCTACATCAAGCTGCCGGGCGTCAAGGCCGACTCGACCCTGACGGCCGACGACCAGGACGCCACCTATGGCTCCGCCGGGTCGCTGGTCGCCACGGTGGCGGGTGCCGCCGACCCGGGTGGCACGGTGACTTTCTCCGAGGGTGGCGTCGTACTCGGTGACGCGGACGTCGACGCCGATGGCAAGGCTACCCTCGCCTTCCAGGAGGTGACGATCGGTGCGGGGACGCACACGATCAAGGCCTCGTTCGGTGACAGCGACGCCCTGAACGACTCGTCGGCGACCTTCACGCTGACGGTCGCCAAGGCCGCGACCGCGGTCACGGCCGGTGACGCGAGCGGTGCGGCCGGGGACACGGTCTCGCTGCCGGTGACGGTGAGCTCGTCAGCCACTGCGACGCCGGGTGGCGCGGTCACGGTCCTCGACGGTTCCCACGAGGTGGGCTCGGGCACCCTGTCCGGTGGCATCGTCACCATCTCCGTCGACACAACGGGCATGGCGGGCGGTGACCACACGCTGACGGTGAAGTACGCCGGTGACGACAACTTCGCCTCGTCGCAGAAGGACATCACCCTGACTCTTACCGCGCCCGCGTCCAGCACGACGACGGCCGCGGACCAGAGTGCGACGTACGGCATGGCCGGTTCGCTGACGGCCACGGTGAGTTCGAGCGGAACGGTCTCCGGCACGGTGACCTTCTCCGAGGGCGGCACCGAACTCGGTACGGCTGACGTCGGCGCGGGCGGCACGGCCACCCTCTCGCTGGCCAAGATCACGGCGGGTGCGGGGACGCACACAATCAAGGCGGCCTACAACGGCACGGCGGACGTGTTGAGTTCGTCGACGACCTTCACCCTGACGGTCGCCAAGGCCTCGACCACGGTGACGGCCGGCGACCCGACGGCACCTGAAGGGAGCCCGGCCCCCATCGAGGTCACGGTCTCCTCGGCCGGCGGCACACCCAGTGGCGCGGTCACGGTGCTCGAGGGTTCGCACCAGGTCGGCTCGGGCACCCTGTCCGACGGCATCGCTCCGATCTCGATCGATACGACGGGCATGGCCGGTGGTACCCACACGCTGGCGGTGGAGTACGCCGGTGACGACAACTTCGCCTCGTCGCAGAAGGACATCACGCTCACGATCACCGTGACGAAGAAGCCCGCGACCGTCACGGCGCCCAACGCGTCGGTCCGGTACGGCCAGAAACTGTCGCTGCCGCTCACGGTGAGTGGTGCTGCGGGGACGCCGACCGGGACGGTGGAGGTCTTCTACGGCACCAAGTCGCTCGGGACGGCGACGCTGTCGAGTGGCAAGGTGGTCGTCACGATCGGGGCGAAGACACTCGCTCCGGGTGCTCGGGCATTGTCCTTGAAGTACGGCGGTGACGGTACCTATGCCCAGGTCACCGGGACCGCAACGGTGACGGTCACGAAGGCGACGGCGTCGATCTCCGGTCGCGTCCTCGGTGGTCCGGTCCGGGTCAAGAAGAAGGGCCTGAAGCTCCGGGTCGTGGTCGCCGCCTCGGGGGTCACGCCGACCGGCCAGGTGAGCGTGGTGATCGGCGGGAAGACCCGGAAGGCCACGTTGGTGAACGGGCAGGCGACGATCAAGCTGCCGGCCTTCACCAAGACCGGCAAGGTCAAGGTCACCGTCAAGTACGCCGGCAGCACCTATGTCGGCAGTGCGAAGAAGGTGATCACCCTCAAGGTGCGTGCCAAGAAGTAGGCGCGCTGCTCACGTCACTTGGCCCGGAGTCCACGGACTCCGGGCCAAGTCGCATTCCCGGGATCCGGTAC
>JASLCW010000367.1 GCA_030151765.1 Marmoricola sp. | reverse complement strand
CTATTAGGTTTTACTAATATCACGAGTCGCCGTAGATGAGAAGGGCCTGTCTTTCGAGCATCAGTCCGTCACGACCGGCCAGGTCAGCGCCGTCTCCGGAGAACCGCCCGTCCACACCGGGTAGCGGCGCACGAGGTGCTCACGGCGCACGAACTCGTCGGCCAGCTCATCCGAGACGCCGTCGTACGGCGTGACCTGCGTGGTGTGACAGCGGATCGCCTGCCACACCCGGTCGAGGACCGCGGCGCCGTCGAGGATCGTCGTGATATCGGCGTCCGCTCGCCCCAGCTCGATCTCGAGATAGACACTGTCGGGATTGCCCGCCGCAATCTCCCGCAACCATGCGTCCATCAGGGAGCGCGGCAGGCACCAGTGATAGAGCGTGGCCGGCCAGTCGGCGACACGCTCGAATGACTCGGTGGTCGCCGCTCCGACCGCGGCATGATCCCGATGCCCATCGGAGCCGGTCGGGTCGAGCGTGACGACAACATCAGGACGGTGGCGACGCAGGACCTCGTCGAGCCGAGCCGCCAACAGCAGCGGCTCAGCCACGATCGAACCCGGCTCCGGCTCACCTTCCCAACCCGAGTCGGCCAGGCCGAGCATCTCGACCTCGGCGACGCCGAGGATGGCCGCGGCCGTCCGCAACTCCCGCTCACGAGCCTCTCCCAGAGCGACCCGGGTGGGATGTCGCCCTGAGGCATCCTCACCCAGCTCTCCCCGACTGACGCAGGCGACGACGACCCGCACGCCCTCGGCCGCGGCGCCCGCAATCAGGGCTCCACAGCCGAAGCTCTCGTCGTCGGGGTGCGCGACCACGACGACCAATGTGCGCTGGGCCGCGATCTCACGGATCATGCGTCATTCCTCCCGACGGCCTCCGAGACCATCACCGCACCGGTGACACCTCATCTTTTTACTGCAAATTGCATGATGTCAAGCACATGATGCAGAATAGCGTCACAAGAGGGAGGAACACGATGGCCGAATCCGCATCCACGGCAGGCCTCAATGCCACGTCCGCAAGCGTTCTGGGACTTCTGGCGATCGAGGACTGGCCGCGACCCTGGACCAGCTACGAATTGGCCAAGCAGGCCGGCCGCTCGCTGCACTGGTTCTGGCCGCGGGCCGAGCGTCAATTCATCAGCGTGCCCCGGAAGCTGGTGGAACTCGGCTATGCCGCGGCCCACGACCATGCCACCGGGCGGCGCGCCGGCACCCGGTACACCATCACCGGCACGGGCCGGGCAGCGCTGCGGGACTGGCTCGACCGACCAGGAGGGTCGGTGCGCTTCGAGGGCGACGAGATCATCAGGGTCTTCTTCGCCGACCAGGGAGATCTCACCCAATTGCGCACCACGCTGACCAGGATCGCCGAGACGGTCGCCCAGGATCGCCGCAACCTCGGCCGGATCGCGTCCGACATGGACCTCGCCACCGCATCAAGACGCGAGGCGGTCAATGCGCTGACCATCCGGCTGATCTCCGATCTCCATGAGACCGTTCAGCAGTGGGCGGCTTGGGCTCTCGACGAAACCTCCGACTGGAGCGAGCCGGCGGCGGTCTGGCCGGCGGCACGCGGCATCTTCGAAGAGGTCGCCGCAGCCGACCGTCTTCCTTGACTTCCTAATACCATTAGGCGAGTCTGGGTTCCGTGACCGACCGGATCGCCGAACGCCGCCGCAGAACGATCGACGAGATCGTCACCGTCGCCGTCGAGGTGATGTCCGAATCCGGCGCCGCCGGGCTCTCCCTCGGCGAGGTCGCCAAGCGGATGGGGATGCGCACACCCAGCCTCTACGGCTATTTCGACTCGAAGGCCGCCCTCTGCGACGAGCTCTTCCGCCGCGGCTGGGCCGACCTGACGGCGACGATGCGCCCGGAGTACGAGCGTCGTCCGGCCACCTCCTCCAGCGCACTGCACAGGCAGATGACCTCCACTCTGCGCGTCTTCGTGGGCTGGGCGCTCGACCACCGCGCCACCGCGGAGCTGATGTTCTGGCGACCGGTCGCCGGCTGGGAGCCCTCGCCGGGCGCCTATGCACCGGCCGTCGAGCTGATGGCCGCGCTCAGCGCGTCGGTCGCCGCCATGCAGGAGGCGGGAGCGCTCCGGGCCGAGGTCAAGATCGACGAACTCGTCGACGTACTCGTGATCCAGTCCGCCGGGGTCATCACTCAGCAGCTTGCCAACGAGCCCGGGGCGTCGGTGAGGTCCGGCCGCTTTGCGAAACGGATCGGTGCCCTGGTGGCCACCTTCCTCGCCGAGTACGGCGCGCTCGAGGGAGGAGACCGATGAGCCACATCCCTGCCGATCCACCCAGCCGCGAGCAGGCATGCGCCATGGCCGAGGCCGAGTACGCCGCTCTCCTCGGCATGCTCGGGAACCTCGACGAAGCACAATGGGGCGCCGTCACCGAGTGTGCTCCGTGGACCGTGCGGGACCTCGTCGCACACCTGACCGGGGCCGCCGAGGAGGCGGTCAGGCTGCGGGTACAGCTTCGGCATCTCCGTGAAGCGCGGCGCCAGATCGGCAGCGCCGACTTCGTCGACGTCCTCAATGCGCAACAGCTCGCCGACCGCGTGGATGCCGATTCCACTGAGCTGCTGGCCGAACTGGCAGACCTCGCCAAGCGTGCTCCGAGAGCCCGGATGAGAACGCCGCGCTTCGTCCGGCGCAGGCCGCTGCCGCCGGAGGCGGGCGGCCAGGCCGGCGACACGATGGCCTACCTGATCGATGTCATCTACACACGCGACCTCTGGATGCACCGGATCGACATCGCGAGAGCGACAGGATGCGAACTCACCCCGAGCGGCGCCGAGCAGACGATCGTGGAGCAGATCCTTCGCGATCTCGACCGAGGCTGGAGCCATGCTCCCCTCAACCTGGGACTCAGCGGACGCGTCCGGGGCACCTGGACCATCGGCGGTGCGGCAGCCGACGCACCCAGCGTCGCGGTCGACACCCTGGCCGCCTGCCGGCTCTGGTCCGGACGCGGCGATGAGACCGGGCTGAAGCCGGGCCATCCGACCGAAGCCGCTCTGCTCGCCAGCCGGCTGCTCTTCTGAGTTCCGGCTAGAACATCAGCGTCGAGAAGGTCTCCGACTGCTCGAAGCCGCACCGGGCGTAGGCCCTCCGGGCCGGGGTGTTGTGGGCGTTGACGTACAGCGACGCGGTCGGGGCGATCTCGGCGCGCACGATCTCCACGACGGCGGCCATGCCGGCCGCGGCGATGCCCTCACCCCGCCGGGCGGGGTCGACGAAGACGCCCTGGATCTGCGCCGCGCTCGCGGTGGCGCAGGCGACCTCGGCCTTGAAGACGACCCGGCCGCCCTCGATGCGGGAGAAGGACCAGCCGCGCGCGACCAGTTGGCGCACCCGGGTGCGATAGAGCGCGCCACCGCCGCCTGCCTCCGGTGAGACGCCGACCTCCTCGGTGTACATCGCCACGCACGCCGGATAGACCAGATCGAGCTCGTGCGGCTCGGTACGCCGTACGAGCGGGTCGGGAGCGATCTCAGGCGCTCGGCTGAGCTGCAGATGCGGCTGCTCCCAGCGGCTGTCCCGCGGCTCCTCCCAAGCCGGGCGCAGCACCCGCCACATGGTCTCGACCGCCGAGCGCGGACCGACCAGGGTGGCACTGCTCGACCGCGTCTGCGCGGCGCGGCGGGCGAAGGCCAGACAGGCCTCCTCGTCACAGTTCACCGGGACCAGATTGGCAGCGACGTGGCACATCGACTCCAACCGGTCGTCGACGTACCAGCCCCACACCTCACCGCCGAGCCACTGGGGATCCAGTCGGGTCAGGCGCGTGCGGTATTCGGCGAAGACATTGACCACCGGGTCGCGCTCGAGACAGTGCAGCGCATCGGGCACGTCGGCCGGCCCGAGCACCCGCACACCCTCTCGACGCCGCTGCACGGGGCAACTCTACGGACAGCACCACGATGTCGGCGCCACGGTGTCCTACGGTTCTGCCATGTCCTCCGCCCGTGCCCGCCGCCCATGCACCGTCGCGGCCGCCCTCCTCGTGACCGTCGGGGCACTGGCCGCCTGCGGCAATGGCAGCGGTACGACGACCGCGCCGGATTCGGCCGACTCCTCCTGCCGGGCGCAATGGAAGAGCCTGGCCGACTCGATCGCGGGCCGGACGGGCGACACCGGCGAACAGTTCAAGCCGTCGGCACTGGCCGATCGGTGGAACACCGTCGCCGCCGGCGTCCAGTACTACGTGACCTCCGCGACCGCGAAGGACTGCGGGGACACACTCAACAACCAGCGGCTTAGCATCGATGCGCTGATCGACTTCGGCACCGGTCTCCAGGCCTACGACATGGAGTACCAGCGCGACCAGCTCACCGGCCCGGCCCAGGCCTATCTCGACGGCCCGCTCCCGAAGCCGAAGAAGGACAAGCCGGTGCCGAAGAAGGACGTGACGGCGGCCCTCAAGGTCCTCGACGGCGACGCGACCACTGCCTCCGCGGACCTTCAGCCGGGTTGGACCGAGGCCAATGGCGTCGACCTGGCCGATCGCAATGCCGTCGCGAAGGCGCTCTCCGACCTCACCCTGCTCGGCACGCACAGCGCGGCGTACCAGGCCTGCCAGCTCGCCGTTGCGACGATCCGCAAGGCGATCAGCCAGCTGATCAGCTGACGCTGACGCTCGCGGTGGCGCCCTCGACGGGCTCCATGCCTTCCGCGATGCGCATGGCCTCCTCGATGAGGGTCTCGACGATCTGCGATTCGGGCACGGTCTTGATGACCTCGCCCTTGACGAAGATCTGGCCCTTGCCGTTACCGGAGGCGACAC
>JASLCW010000362.1 GCA_030151765.1 Marmoricola sp. | reverse complement strand
CGCTCGGCGTTCTCGGGGTCGAGGTTGTTCATCAGCATCCGCAGCGGGGCCTCGGTCTGCCACGACTTCGCGGTCAGCTCGGTCCCGTGTGCGGCGTGAATCGGCAGTCGCGGGTTCGTCGTCATGGCAGTCCTCCTGGTGTGCATCGCCTGGTCCCATGCAACGCAATCCGGCGATCCGGCACCAGTACGGCGAGCGCCGCGGTGTCTCGGATCTGAGACTAACCCAGCCCGTCGAGAAGACTCTCGAGAGCCTTCCGGTAGTTCCGATAGGCCGTCCGGCCCGCCCTCGTGATCCGGAAGCTGGTCAGCGAACCGCGTCCGTGGCCGTGCTTGCGGATCTCGACGTAGCCCGCCTCGGAGAGCACGGACATCTGCTTGGAGAGATCCGAATCGGTGACGCCGAGGTGGTCGCGCAGGAAGCCGAAGTCGGCATTGCTGGCATGGGCGAGCAAGGCCATCGCGGCCAGCCGCTTCGGCGGGTGGATGACCGGGTCGAGCCCCTCGATCATGCGAGACGCTCGCGGACGCGATCCGAGGCGCGGGCGTAGGCCTTCTCGTACCAGGTCACGCCAGCCGTGACGATCACGAAGGCGACCACCGCAGCGACCCACACGTTCACCACCAGCCGGACGCCGAGCACCACCCCGATGACCACCGCGACCCCGAGCACGAACCAGGCCATCACCCGGCGGATCTCTTCCGGCGCGCGGCCCGTCGGCCAGACGCCCCGGATCCGCCGCTGCCACCAGACCAGGGCGAGAGCGGCGCCGACCAGCACCAGCTCACCGACGATGCGCACCGCGGTCGAGTTGCCGGGACGAGTGAAGAGAACCGTTGCCAGGAAGGCCCAGGCGCCCATGACCGGCATGTACCAGAGCGGCGTCGCCGGGTAGTCCACGTACGGCGCCGCAGCCGCTCGCTCGGCGACGCGCTGCTGCTCGCGGATCTCGTCAATGTTTTCCATATCGGAAAGCATTACTCACACTTTCCAGTTTGGCAAGTATTCAGGCGCCCTGCCGGTTCAGGCGCTCTGCCGGCGCGACATCAGCAGCGTTCCGGCCAGCGGGCACAGGAGCACCGTCGCGGTGCCGGCACCCACGAGCAGCGAGGCATTACCGGTCGACATCAGTCCGGAATCGACCGCGACGGCGGTGACCGCGACGATGATCGGCAGGCCGGTCGACGAGTACATCGCCACCGCGGCACTGCTCCGCAGATCGGCCTCGGCGCCCTCGCTGCGATGGGTGGCTATCAACACGGGAAGCCCACGACACAAGACGATCAGCGCGATCACCGCGACGAACTCGGGCAGTCGGTGCACGATGCTCGACGGGTCGATCGACATCCCCGACGTGACGAAGAAGATCGGCACCATGAGGCCGAAGGCGACGCCCTCGATGCGCATCTCCAGGTGCTCGTCGCCGTCCGGGATCGCCTGGCGCAGCACCATGCCCGCGGCAAAGGCGGCCAGCACCACGTCCAGCTTGAAGGCGGTCGCGACCGCGCTCAGGCTGATCAGGAGCAACATCGTCACACGCACCGGAGTCTGACCGGTCGTGTGCGTGCCCGCCCGGATCATCGTGATCAGGCGCGACTCGCCCCGGCCGAGCCGCATCGACTGCCGCGCGAAGAGGCCGGCGATCAGGGCGAAGACAGCGAGCACGACCGCCGATGCCACCGCGCCTCTAGTGGAGAGCAACAGGGCCATCGCCACGATCGGCCCGAGCTCGCCGTACGCGCCGTGGCGCAGCACCCAGGCACCCACCGGGGTGGCGCCCAGGCCGCCGTCCTTCAGGATCGGCAGCAGCGTGCCGAGTGCCGTCGAGGTCAGGGCGATCGCGACCGCGACCTGCGTGCGGGCGTGGGTGCCGATGCCGAGCGCGAGCACCAGCACGAAGGCCAGCACCAGGCAGGCCAGCCAGGTCAGACCGGCGGTCCGGCCCTTCCGCCCGACGAGCTCCCGCGGCTCGATCTCGAAGCCGGCGAAGAGGAAGAGCATCGCCAGACCGAGGTCGTGCAACAGGTCGATGGACTCGCCGTTGCGGGCGAGCTCGAAGCCGTGCGGCCCGATCGCGACGCCGAGCACGAGCAGGATGACGACCTCGGGCAGCAGTCGTCGCGGCACGAGCATCGAGAGCAGCGGCGCGGCCGCGCTCACGAGCGCGATCCAGAAGAGGGATTCGACCGCAGGCATGGCCGCAGCCTAGGGGTCCGCGCCCGGAGATCAGCGCAGGGCGCCGAGCACCCTCTCCGCAGCATCGAGGACCGCACCGGAGCGGACGAGTTCGACGGTCGTCTCGATCTCGGGCGACAGGAAGCGGTCCGGGCCGGGGCCCTCGACGCCGCTGCCGCGGAGCAGGGCGATCACGGCACCGGTCGCCGGCGAGGGCTCGAGCGGGCGGCGAAGATCCAGCGCACGTGCCGCCGTCAGCACCTCGATCGCAAGCACCCGGGTGAGGCCGTCGACGGCGCGGCGGAGCTTGCGGGCACCGGCCCAGCCCATCGACACGTGGTCCTCCTGCATGGCGCTGGAGGGGATCGAATCGACCGAGGCGGGGTTGGCGAGCCGCTTGAGCTCGCTGACGATTCCGGCCTGCGTGTACTGGGCGATCATGTGGCCGGAGTCGACGCCGGGGTCGTCGGCGAGGAAGGGCGGCAGGCCGTGGTTGCGGGCCTTGTCGAGGAAGCGATCCGTACGACGCTCCGAGATCGACGCCAGGTCCGCGACGACCACTGCGGCGAAGTCGAGCACATAGGCGACCGGTGCGCCATGGAAGTTGCCGTTGGACTCGACGCGGTGCTCCTCGGCGAGCACGACCGGGTTGTCGACCGCGGCCTGGAGCTCGCGGCCGGCGACGAGCGCGCAGTGCGCCAGGGTGTCCCGGACGGCGCCGTGCACCTGCGGCGAGCAACGCAGCGAGTAGGCGTCCTGCACACGATTACAGTCGGGGCCGCGGTGCGAGGCGACGACGCCGGAGTTGGCCAGGAGGCTGGTCAGATTGGCTGCCGAGTCGGCCTGGCCCGGGTGCGGCCGGAGCGCCTGCAACTCGGGAGCGAAGACGCGGTCGGTGCCCAGCTGGCCCTCGACGGACATGGCCGCAGCGATGTCCGCGGTCTTCACCAGCATGTCGAGATCGTTGAGCGCCATCACCAACATGCCGAGCATGCCGTCGGTGCCGTTGATGAGCGCGAGGCCCTCCTTCTCGACCAGCTCGACGGGCTGCAGGCCGGCGGCAGCCAGCGCATCCGCGGCGGGCATCAGGGTGCCGGCCGCGTCGCGGACCTCGCCCTCGCCCATGAGCACGAGCGCACAGTGCGCGAGCGGAGCGAGGTCACCGGAGCACCCCAGCGAGCCGTACTCACGCACGATCGGCGTGATGCCGGCGCTGATCACGTCGGCGAGCAGTTGCGCGGTCTCCCGGCGTACGCCGGTGTGGCCGGTCGCCAGCGTCGACAGCCGCAGCAGCATCAACGCGCGCACCACCTCGCGCTCGACCTCCGGGCCGGAGCCCGCGGCGTGCGATCGGACCAGCGAGCGCTGCAGCTGCTGACGCATCTCCGTGGGGATGTGCCGGGTCGCGAGCGCACCGAAGCCCGTCGAGATTCCGTACGCCGGCGTCGGGGCGGCGGCCAGCTCCTCGATGACCGAGCGGGCTCGGTCGACGGCCGCCAGCGCGCTCTCCGAGAGCCGGACACCGGCGCCGTCGCGCGCGACGCTGACCACGTCCGCGAAGGAGACCGGACCTGTTGAGACTTCCACTTCAGCCATGCCGCCATCCAACGCCCGGCCCCGGGCACCCATCCAGACCGGCGCGGGCTCGCCTGTCTCGGATACGAGAACAGGGTCGGTGGTCCCGGCGATCCGGGCCTTTGTCCCCTTACCGGAGCCGGCCGGGCCCGGGATCGTGGGGCCTCCGGACCAGCAGGCGCGAGAGGAAGCGGACCCGATGAGCGATGCCTTCGAGCTGAGCCGCGAGACCTGCCTGGATCTCCTCGCCGCCGGACTCGTCGCCCGGATCGCCGTGAGCACGCCGCTCGGCCCGCACCTGGTCCCGGTGAACTGCAGCCTCGTCGACGATGCGCTGATCGTGCGCACCACTCCGTACAGCCTGCTCGCCGAGCACGCCGGCGGCGCGATCGTGGCCGTCGAGATCGACGACACCGACTACGAGCGGCAACGCGGATGGAGCGTCGTCGTACGCGGGCGGGCGGAGTTCGTCACGCAGGCCGACGAGCTCGACCACATCCAGCACGTGTGGAATCCCAACGCCTGGGCGTCCGGGAGCCGGACGGCGTACCTGCGGGTGCCGCTCACCGAGGTCACCGGCCGCCAGCTGGGACGTGGCTGGGACCCGGTCAAGACGCTGCCCGTACGTCGTCAGGTCTGACCCGGAAGGGCTCGCCCGCGGCCGGACGATGTCCCACAATGCTCGGGTGAGCGCACACACCGAAGGCCGGACCGGAGCCGAGACCGAGCTCACCGACTCGACCAAGGCGCTGCTCGACGCGGTCATGGCGATCTCGTCCGACCTCGACCTGCGGAACATGCTCAGCCGGATCGTCGAGGCGGCCTCCCGCCTCACCTCGGCACGGTACGGCGCCCTCGGCGTCCTGGGCAGCTCCGGCGACCTGCTGATCGAGTTCGTCACCACCGGGCTCACCGCCGACCAGCGAGCCCGGATCGGCGATCTGCCGCACGGCCGCGGCATCCTCGGCCTGCTGATCACCGAGCCGCATCCGATCAGACTCCGCGATCTCGGCGACCACCCGGCATCCTTCGGCTTCCCGCCCAATCACCCGCCGATGGGCAGCTTCCTCGGCGTCCCGGTGCGTATCCGGGGGACGGTCTTCGGCAATCTCTACCTGACCGAGAAGGCCGACGGGCAGGAGTTCTCCGACACCGACGAGGAACTCGTGGTCGCGCTTGCCGGCGTGGCCGGCCTCGCGATCGAGAATGCCCGCGCCTACGGGCTCAGTGAGACGCGCCGGCAGTGGCTGGAGGCGGCCGCGTCACTGCCGGCGAGCGTGCAGCCCCCTGTCGACCGGCCGCGCGCGCTGCACGACATCGCGGCGAGCGCACAGCGTGTCTCGGCCGCCCTCGCCGTGGCGATCACCAACGCGGACGACGACGCCGTACGAGCGATCGTGGCGGCGCCGGGGCAGGACGAAGGGACCATGCTCGACCTGGTTCGCCGGGTCTCCGCCTCCTTGGGCAGCACCGCGATCGACGACCCCGTCGACGTCACGGTGGACGATCGGGCGCGGGCGACCGTCGTACCGCTGCGGACGCACCTGACGCCCGGCGGCCGGATGGTCGCGCTGCACCCCCTGCCCGTCAACACACTGCCCGACCCCGACAGCCGCGAGATGCTGCGCAGCTTCGCCGATCACGCCGCGCTGACACTCGACCGGAGCGAGGCGATCGCGCAACGCGAGGAACTGGCCGTCATCTCCGACCGCGAGCGGATCGCCCGCGATCTCCATGACGTGGTCATCCAGCGGCTCTTCGCCAGCGGCATGCAATTGCAGGCCGCCTCGCTGCGCGCGGTCACCGACGACGTGCGCGAGCGCATCGCGCGGACGATCGCCGACCTCGACGCCACGATCCGCGACGTACGCGCGACGATCTTCGAACTCCAGACCCCCTCGTCGGCATCGCTGCGCACCGAACTTGGCGCGCTCGCCCGCGACTATCGGGCGGTGCTCGGCTTCCGTCCCGAACTCCGGGTCAGCGGTCCGATCGACACCGCCGTACCCGCACGACTCGGCGAACCCTTGCTGGCCGCGCTGCGAGAGGCCCTCTCCAACGCGGCCCGTCACGCCGAGGCGACGCACATCGACGTCCGCGTCGACGCCGGAGGGGGCGAGCTCGTGCTCGTCGTCGCCGACGACGGGATCGGACTGTCCGACCACGTCATCCACAGTGGGCTGCGCAATCTGCGCGAACGCGCGCACGATCTCGGTGGCTCGCTCCATCTGGAGGAGAACCGGCCACACGGCCTACGGCTCCGATGGACCGTTCCGCTCGGCGACGACTGAGGCCGAGCGGACTTCAGGACAGCAGCTTCGAGGCCAGTACGGCGGCCTGCGTCCGGCTCTGCAGACCCAGCTTGGCCAGGATCGTCGAGACATAGTTCTTGATCGTCTTCTCCGCCAGGTACATCTGTTCGGCGATCTGCCGGTTGGTGAGCCCCTCGGCGATGTGCGTGAGGATGGCCCGCTCCTGGTCCGTCAGATGGGCGAGCTCCGGAGCGGTCGTCGGGCCGGCGCCGTCACGCAGCCGGGCGAGCACCCGCGAGGTCAGGCTCGGGTCGATGAGCGAATTGCCCGCGGCCACCTGACGGATCGCGCCCACCAGGTCCTGGCCGGCGATCTCCTTGAGCACATAGCCCGAGGCGCCCGCCATGATCGCGGTGAAGAGCGCTTCGTCGTCGTCGTACGAGGTGAGGATCAGCGCGCGGATCGTCGGGTCGGTCGCCCGGACACTGCGGCACACCTCGATGCCGGAACCGTCGGGCAACCGTGCGTCGAGCACCGCCACATGAGGACGAAGCGCCGGGATCTGCGCCGTCGCATCGGCGGCGAGTCCCGACTCCCCCACCACCTCGATGTCACCCGCGGCCTCGAGCAGCGCGCGGATGCCCTGGCGCACCACCTCGTGGTCGTCGAGCAGGTAGACGCGGGTCGGCGAGTCGGTCGGCATGGCTATTTCCTAGCACGCCCTCGACATAGCCGGGTGGGATCCGCGCGAGATCCGCATGGGACCAATGACCCGGAGATCCGGGGACTCCCGGCACACCACTCACCGACCTCTTCCCCTAGGGATCACGCGGCATCGGGCCGCAGGCTCGACCTACGGCCGCGAACGACGGCCCACCCTGAGAGAGGAAGCCGAGATGCGCCGCCTGATGGACCGATTGATCTCCTGGACGGGCCTGGTCCTGGCCGCCGTCCTGCTCGTCGCGGCCGGGCTGCTGACCTGGGCCAGCAACTTCGTCGGCGGCCAGGTGCACGATCAGCTCGCCGCCCAGCAGATCGTGATGCCGACGGCGTCCACGGGGCTGGCCGCACTCCCGAAGGCTGATCGCGATGCCCTGTCCGGGTACGCCGGCCAGCAACTCACCGACGGGCCACAGGCCCGGGCCTATGCCGACCATTTCATCGCGGCCCACCTACGGGAGGCGGCCGGCGGCAAGACCTATTCGGAGATCAGCGGCGACTACCTCCAGAAGTGCTCGGCGGCTGCCACCGCGGCAACGGCGGAGTGCCAGCAGTTGAGCGCGACCAGGCAGACCCTCTTCATGGGCGAGACCCTGCGCGGCCTGCTTCTCTACGGCTACGCCTTCGCCACGATCGGCACCATTGCCGGATACGCAGCGATCGCCGCCTACGCAGGGGCGCTTCTCCTCCTGCTCCTCGGCGGGCTCGGCCTCCGTCACGCACGACGGAACGACGCGGCGACCACCGCCTGACGCAAGGAGGTCAGCGACGCTTCCGGCGTTTGCGGGCCTGCTCCGGCGGCGCATCGCCCCGCGAGCTCCGGGCGGTCCTGCCGCGCACCACGCCGATGAAGGTCTCCACGCGCGGGTCGTCGTACTCCTTCAGCCAGGCCAGGCCGATCTCGGTCTCGGAGAGGTCCGTCACCGGACGGTTGACGACGTCCTTGCGGTGGTGAAGTCGCGCGACGGACATGGGAACCGTGACCACCCCGGTGCCGGCGGCGACGGTCTCGATCGCCTGCCTGGCCGAGAGTTCCGGCGAGATCTCGAGCATCAGCTCGTCGGCCAGGTCGGCCGAGGTCAGTTCGTCGAGCACGGTCAGGACATGTTCCCTGGGGAGCACGACGACGGGGACCTCGGTGTACAGCGGAATCAGGTGCATGCCCTCCCGATCGACCGGCAGGCGGACGAAGCACATGTCGACCTCACCCTTCCGCAGCGCTGCCTCGACTTCGTCCTCCGCCACGAGCGAGGTCTCTAGTGGCTCCCTAGGCATCCGCTCGTTCCAGACCCGCAGCCACTTGCCGAGCGTGACGCCGGGAACGAAGCCGATCCGGAAGGCCGAGGTCATGCGGCACACACTAGGAGATGCCGCGGCGGCCCTAGGCTGGTCACATGACCAGCGCGCAGACGATGAAGCCGGCGACCGCCGCCAAGAAGCTGGGCATCCACCTGCCCGCCACCCCGCCGGAGTTCCGCGACTCGGCCGTCACCCGTGCCGAGTTCGCCCGGCTCCAGTCGGATCCGCCGGCCTGGCTCGTCGACCTCCGCCGCGACGGCCCCCACCCACGCCCCGAGGTGGCCCGCAAGCTGGGCATCTCCAACTCCGGGCTGGCCCGGGCCGGCGTCTCCGACTCGATGTCCACCGCGGAGATCAAGGCGCTGCTCGACGAGATGCCGCCCTGGCTCGAGGCCGAGCGCGAGAGGCAGGCCGCCGTACGCGCGGAGAATGCCCGGCTCAAGAACCGGGACTGATCCCGCCGATCCCAGGTTTCCCATGTGATCCATCCAGACCGGGGCTTCACACACGATGCATCACATGTGAGGTCCCGGTTTCCCATGTGAACACGGGAAACCGGGCTTCCCGTAATTTGAGACGGATCATCTCTTAATTCGAGATTGAGAAGAATCGCTGACACACTTCCGATGTGGAAACGATCGGGACGGCGCGGCGCTGGGCGATCCTGGTCACCAGCTTCCTGGCTCAGGCGGCGTCCGCGATCACCGCACACGGACCAGCCTTCCTGATCCCGGCGCTGCATCAACGCCAGGGGATGAGCCTCGCCGAGGCCGGCGTGATCGCGGCGACTCCCACGATCGGCGTGATGACCACCCTGATCGCGTGGGGAGCGGTCGTCGACCGACGCGGCGAACGCTTCGTCCTGCTCACCGGCCTGACCGGCACCGCCGCCTTCACCGCCCTCGCCGCATTGAGTGACAACGACTGGCTGCTCGGCTGCGCGCTCTTCCTCGCGGGCGCCTCGGCGGCGAGCACCAACGTGTCCAGCGGCCGCGTGGTCGTCGGCTGGTTCCCGCCGCACCGGCGCGGGCTGGCGATGGGCATCCGCCAGATGGCACAACCGGTCGGCGTCGGGGTCGCTGCCGTGACGATCGCCGTCGTCGCCTCCCACCACGGCATCGCCGCCGCCCTGTGGTTCCCGGCAGCGGCGGCCGCACTGGCCCTCCTCCTGGTGGCCGTCGTCGTCATCGATCCGCCACGGACGCCGCACCCCGACGGCGGCGCCCCCAATCCGTACGTCGGTGACAGCTTCCTGTGGCGCGTCCACGGAGTGTCCGTGCTACTGGTCGTGCCGCAATTCCTGGTCTGGACCTTCGCCCTCGTGTGGCTGACCGGCGAGCGCGGCTGGAATCCCGGCATCGCCGGCACGGTCGTCGCGGCGGCCCAGATCGTCGGCGCCCTGGGCCGGATCGCGGTCGGGCAACTCTCCGACATGGTCGGCTCCCGAATGCGCCCGCTGCGCTGGGTGGCCATCGCCGCGGCCGTCGCCATGGCCCTGCTCGGCCTGACCGATCAGTGGTCGATAGCGGTCGTGGTCATGGTCGCCGCCACGGCCGTGACCGTCGCCGACAACGGCCTCGCCTTCACCGCAGTCGCCGAACGCGCCGGCGCGCACTGGTCGGGCCGCGCGCTCGGCATCCAGAACACCGCGCAATTCCTCACCGCCTCGGCGGTCCCGCCGATCGCAGGCCTCGCGATCGCGGACACGTCGTACGCCGTCGTCTTCGGACTGGCGGCGATCTTCCCGGTCATCGCGGCGCCGCTCGTGCCGGTCAGGGAGGAGCGCAGGCGCTAGCGTTGCGGCGTGGGCCAGGTACCGGCGGCGACGCGCACCCTTCAGGTGTTGAAGTTCCTTGCCTCACAACCGGAACCGGTCGCGCTCGACCGGATCGCCAAGGCGATCGGCATGCCGCGCTCGACGGCGTACCACCTGATCAACGCGATGATGGACGAAGGCTTCGTCGTCCATCTCCCCGACGACAGCCGTTACGGGCTGGGGGTTTCGGCGTACGAGGTCGGTCAGGGCTTCTCGCGCCAAGGGCCCCTGCAGCGCCTCGCCCGCCGGCCGCTCGCGAGCCTGGTCGACGACCTCGGTCAGTCGGCGCACCTGGCCGTGATGCACGGCCGCGACGTGCTCTACGTCCTCGAGGAGCGCGCGCCCGGTCGACCGCCTCTGGTGACCGATGTCGGCGTCCGGCTGCCGGCACAGCTGACCGCGAGCGGACTCGCGATGCTGGCCGCGTTGCCGGCGGCGCAGGTGCGCGCGCTCTTCCCGGACAAGGACGCCTTCGTACAGCGTCACGGCGGCGGCCCCACATCGCTGAGTTCGCTGCGCTCGATGCTGGTGCGCACCCGTGCCGACGGCTTCGCACGCGAGGAGGGCACCGTGACGGCGGGCTTCTCGTCGGTGGCGGCCCCGGTACTCGACCACAACGACCTGCCGCTGGCCGCGATCGCCGTGACCTACGCCGGCAATGCCACCATCGACGAGCCGGGGATCGCCCGGGCCGTCATCCGCGCCGCCGGCCTTCTCGGCCGTCGGCTCGGCGGGCACCATTGAGCCGGAGTCCGTCAGACTGCACCTCATGACCGAAGACATTCCCGTCGCCGAATCGGGTACGGCGGCCCGTCGTACCGTCCGCAAGCGGGCACGGACCCTGCTGACCGTCGACGAGACCGTCGAGCAGATCGGTCAGACGGCACAGGACCTCGGCACGGCCCTCGCCGACTTCAACCTGGCCCTGAGCCGGTTCAACGACTCGCTGGACCGCTTCGCCCAGGCAGCCGACTCGCTCAACGCGGTGTCCGCACGACTGGACTCGATCGTCGACCGGATCGAACCCCTGCTCGCCGTCGTGACCGCGCCCCTGAGCGTGCCGACGAACCTCGCCCGCAGGGTGACCGGTCTCGGCAAGCCGGGGAAGAGCTGAAATCGGAGGTTTCGTGGGTAGGGGGCATTCGCCCTACCCACGGGACCTCCTACCTGTTAGTAGCCTTGCTCACAGCATGCGGGAC
Source organism: Marmoricola sp. (assembly GCA_030151765.1). Classification (GTDB taxonomy): domain Bacteria; phylum Actinomycetota; class Actinomycetes; order Propionibacteriales; family Nocardioidaceae; genus Marmoricola. The sequence continues at coordinate 952 of JASLCW010000362.1, read as the reverse complement.
GCGGGCTGACCCGCAGGCGATTTGGCCGTAGTCTCAGCCCGACATGCCGACTTTCCCGCGCTGGCCTCTCACGCGGGTCGATGGGGAGTACCTGTGAACACGATGACCGTGGTCCTGATCATTGGACTCGTTCTCAATGCGATCGCTCTGCCAATGGCGGCACATCGCGTCCTGTTCCTCTTCAATGTGGTCTCGCACGGGCAGCCGGCTCCCGACCGCTTCGAGGGCGTGGGAGCCAACCTGGTCGCCTCGATCAAGCGGGTCGTGATCGAGGTCCTGGGGCAGAAGAAGCTGCTCAAGTGGACCCTCCCCGGCGTCATGCACGCCTTCGTGATGTACGCCTTCCTGATCCTGGGCTCGGTGTACCTCGAGGCCTACATCACCCTGTTCGCGCGCACGGTCGACTGGAAGTTCTGGATCCTGAACAGCTGGGCGCCGCTCGGCTTCGTCCAGGACCTGATCGCGGTCCTGTGTCTGCTCGGCATCATCGTCTTCACGATCATCCGGTTGCGCACCTCGCCGCTGAAGCTCGGCCGCAAGTCCCGCTTCGACGGATCGCACAACGGCGGCGCGTACTTCGTGCTCTTCATGATCTTCAACGTCCTCTGGACGCTCTTCCTCTTCCGCGGTGCGGCCGAGGCCCACGACCTCGCGATCACCAACGGCGAGCACTACGGCTACGGCAAGGGCGCCTTCGTCTCCTACGGTCTCGGCAAGATCCTTCCCGACAACAACTGGCTGATCGGGATCGGCCTGCTGCTGCACATCGGCATCATGCTGGTCTTCCTGATCGACGTGCTGCACTCCAAGCACCTGCACATCTTCGTGGCTCCGATCAACATCCTCTTCGGCCGTCGCCCGGTCGCCCTGGGTGAGGTCAAGCCGCTGACCTCGCAGGGCAAGGCCATCACCCTCGACGACATCGACGACCTCGACGAGGAGGCCACGCTCG
>JASLCW010000265.1 GCA_030151765.1 Marmoricola sp. | reverse complement strand
TGCCGGAGAGCGCTTCGAGGACGACGCGATTGGCCAGGAAGGACGTGATCTCGGCGTGGTCGTAGGGCGGTGACACCTCGACGACGTCGATGCCCACGACGGGCAGCTCGTAGGCGATCCGGCGTACCGAGTCGAGCAGCTGACGGGCGGTCAGCCCACCGGGCTCCGGTGTGCCGGTGCCCGGTGCGTGGCCCGGGTCGCACACGTCGATGTCGACGGAGAGGAAGACGCCGTCGCACTCGTCGGTGGCGATGCCGAAGGCCTCGGTCAGACAGTCCTCGAGGCCACGGTGCACGATCTCGGTCATCTCGTAGGAGCGCATCTTCTGCTCGGCCATCCAGTCCAGCGTCGGCGGCTCGGGCCAGTAGCCGCGCAGGCCGACCTGCAGGAAGCGGTCACCGCGTACGGCGCCCGACTCGATCAGCCGGCGCATCGGCTGGCCGTGCCCGATCAGGGAGCCGAACTCGATGTCGCCGGTGTCGGCATGGGCGTCGAAGTGGATCATCGAGACCCTCCCCTGCCCCACATGCTGCGCGACGCCGGCCGCATCCGGCCAGGCGATGGTGTGGTCGCCGCCGAGGATCAGCGGGATCGCGCCGGTCCGGGCGACCGCGTACACCGCCTCCTGGAGATCGCGGACGGAGCGCTCGGCATCGCCGCTGAACATCTCCACGTCGCCCGCGTCGTACACGCGGATGTCCTTGAGGGCATCGACCCGCATCGCCAGCGAGGGCCGGGATCCGTCATGCGCGAGATAGCAGGTCTGGCGGATGTACTGCGGCCCGAAACGGGTCCCCGACCGGTGCGAGGTGCCGCCGTCGAAGGGCGCGCCGAGGATGACCACGTCGGCGTCGGCGAAGGTGGAGGCGTCCGACCAGTCGCACCGGTCCACGCCGAGGAAGGTGATGTCAGGACCGAACTGAGCGCCGTAGCGGGCCATGTTGCTCCCCTTGTCTCCAAGCCTATTGAACATATGCTCAATTGCGTATTGAGTGCTAAGCCAATTACATTCGAGCGATGGCGTCAAGACCGGAGAGCCAGGAAGCGGCACAGCCCCAGCGCCGACGCGTGCGTCGGAGCGCCGCGGACCGGCGCGCCGAGATCGTGGACGCGGCAACCCGGATCGCCCTCCGGGACGGACTCGAATCGGTCACCCTCCGCAGCATCGGCGAGGAACTCGACGTCGCCGGCAGCCTGATCAACCACTACTTCGACTCCGTCGACTATCTCCTCGCCGAGGCATTCGGCGCCGCCGCCCGCGCCGAACTCACCAGCGTCTTCGAGGACTCCGCCCCTGCCGGCGATCCGCTGACCACCCTGGCCCAGGTGCTCGGCCACATCGTCGGCGAGGACCGAGCGGAGATGAACCTGCTCTGGATCGACGCCTGGCATGTCGGTCGCCGCCGTCCCGCCCTCAAGCTCGAGGTCGTCCGGCAGAGCGACGCATGGACCGACAGCCTCGCCGACCTGATCGAGGAGGGCGTGGACCGAGGTCAGTTCAAGGCCGCCGAGCCCCGCATCGTCGCCGCGCAGATCATGGCGGTCCTCGACGGCCTGACCGTGCAGTCCACCCTGCGGGGCACGATCGGGTACGACTCCGTCGCACTACTCGGCTTCTCCGTCGCGGAATCACAGCTCGGCCTCGCCGAGGGTGCACTCACCCCGGAGTCCGTCGAGTGAAACTGCTCGACGCGTGGCGCCTGGCCACGGGCACCCTGACCGCCGTACCCGTGCAACCGCCCCGGACCGTCGACCGACCCACCGCGGGAGTGGCGATGGCCCTGGCGCCGCTCGCTGCCCTTCCGCTGGCCATCGGTGTGGTGCTGGTGCTCGGGCTGACCGCGGAGCTCCCGCTCGCCGCTCCCGTCGGCGGCACCCTGGCGGTCGCGCTCCTCGCCCTCGGCAGTCGCGCCATGCACCTCGACGGACTGGCCGACACCGTCGACGGGCTCACCGCCTCCTACGACAGGGAGCGCTCACTAGAGGTGATGAAGTCCGGCACCTCGGGCCCCGCGGGCGTCACCGCGATCGTGCTCGTCCTGCTCCTGCAGGCAATGGGCTTCACCGCGCTCGTCGGCGATTGGCGCAGCGCCCTGGTCGCGGGCGTGGCCGTCTGCCTGTCGCGAGGCGCCTTGGCCTGGTGCTGCTGCCCGCTCGTCGGCGCGGCCCGTCCCGACGGCCTGGGCCGGACCTTCATCGGCACCGTCCCGGTGTGGATCGCCGGATGTCTCACCGTCGTCCTCGCCGGACTCCTCGTCGCCGCTTCGTCGTACGCCGGCCTGGCGCTGTGGCGGCCCGTCGCCGGGGTCGCGCTCGCCCTCATCGCCCTGGCCTTGCTGCTGCGCCGGGCCATGACCCGTTTCGGCGGCGTCACCGGCGACGTCTTCGGCGCCGCCATCGAGATCAGCCTCGCGGCCAGCCTGATCGTCCTCGCGTCCTGACGCCCTAGAGGACCAGGACCCGCCCGGCGACCACCAAATGCACCTCGTCGCAGGCGGTCGCCACCCGCTGGTTGACGAAGCCGAGCAGGTCCCGGAAGAGCCGCCCCGACCGATGCGCCGGTACGACGCCGAGCCCCACCTCGTTGGTCACCACGACGACATCGGCCGCGTCGTCGAGAACCCCCACGAAGGCCTCCAATTCCTCGCCCACCAAGGCGTTCACCTCGTCGACGCTGCGATCCCAGAGGTCGTGATCGTCGAGCAGCCCGGTGAGCCAGGTGCCGAGACAGTCGATCAGTACGGCGCCCTCGGCCTGCCTGACGGCACCGGCGAGGTCGCGGGATTCGAGCGTGTGCCAATGCTCCGGGCGGCGTTCCCGGTGGGCTCGGATCCGCTCGGCCCAGTCCGGATCGTCGTCCTCCTCGCCCGAACGGCCGGCGGCGACATAGACGACCCGCGGCTGCTCGGCGAGCAGGTCCTCGGCATGCCGTGACTTGCCGGATCGCACCCCTCCGGTGACCAGTACCTTCATCCCGTCGCCCCCAACGCCCAGCTCGCGATCACGTGACAATCATCGTTGTCCCACCACTGCAGGTCGATCCGGTCCGCTACCCCCACGACGGGAAGCACCGCCGCCAGTTCGGTTCGCACGGACCCGACGCTGATCCCCGGCGCCTCGCGCTCGAGCGTCACATGGGGCGGTGAGTCCGGGAAGGCACCGGCGTACGGCGGATAGTCGGGGAAGGACTCGAACAGCACTTTCGTCAACGCCGCAAAGGGATCCGCGGGATCCGGGGCAAGATGGATGGTCCCGTCCGGGAAGGCGACGACCCGCTCGAGCCGGTAGTCGAAGGGCTCCGCGGAGGCAGCGATCCCGGCGACCACATCGAGGTCTGCGGGCGTCGGCATCGGTACCCAGGGTCCGAGCAGGGTCAGGTGGGCATGCGTGAAACGCGGATCGGCCGAGAGGAAGGATGCGTCGTACCGCTCCGTCCTCTCGACCACGAAGTCCTCGACCCCCGGCACGGGGACGACCAGAACCGAGTGCGCCACCGCCGGCTCAGACGGGAATGAGGGTCCAGTAGTCGAGGTCCAGGAGTACGCCGGCGGCGTACTTGCCGTCCTCGCCCCGCAGCGTCATCGACTCGTCACGTCCCTTGGTGGCGACCAGCCGCATCCGCAGCGCGCCCACGCCGGGGGCGGTGGTCTCGGCCTTGTCGAGCACCTCCGACCAGGCATAGACGGTGTCACCGGCGAAGGCCGGCGACACGTGGGCACCGGCATTGATCGCCGCGATCAGCTGCGCATTGGCGAGTCCGTTGAAGGACAGGGCCCGCGCCATCGAGATGATGTGGCCACCGTAGATCAGGCGGTTGCCGTCGGGACGCGCCTCGGTGTTGAAGTGCACCTTGGCGGTGTTCTGCCACAGGCGCGTGGCCATCATGTGCTCGGGATCGGTGAGCGTGACACCGTCGACGTGGTCGATCTTCTCGCCCACCGCGTAGTCGCCGAAGCGGTGCGGCTCGCCCGCAGCGTCGAAGTCGTACGAGGTGAAGTCGAGGCCCGCGGGGATGATCAGGTCGGCGGCGGCGACCGCATCGGCCAGCGAAGGCAACACGGTCTCGGGGGCCGAGTCCCCTTCATCAGACACCGTGCGCTTGTGCACCATCACCCAGCGCGCCCAGTCGATGGCGACCTCGCCGCGCTGGTTGGTCGCGGTCGATCGGACGTAGACGACGCCACTCTTGCCGTTGGAGTTCTGCTTGAGCCCGATCACCTCGGAGGTGGTCGACAGCGTGTCACCCGGTATGACGGGCTGGTGGAAGCGGAGTTCGGCGTACCCGAGATTGGCGACGGCATTGAGCGAGACGTCGGGGACCGTCTTGCCGAAGGCGATGTGGAAGCCGATGAGCTCCTCGACGGGTGCCTGGGGCAGCCCCACGGACGCCGCGAAGGCCGCCGACGACGGCAGCGCGAAACGGGTCGGGTACAGCGCGCCGTACAGCGCCCGGTCCCCGTCGGTGACGGTGCGCGGGGTCGCGTGCCGGATCACCTGACCGATGCTGAAGTCCTCGAAGAAATTGCCGGGATTCGTCTTGCTCATGCGAGCCATTCTGCCGGTCGTGCTCGCAGCCCGGTGCCCCACCCACATAGGGTGAAACGCATCAACCGAGGGAGGTAGGGCATGCAGGCCGAGCTGGTCTTCACGGGAGGTCCGGTCCATCTGGGCAATGCGGCCCGGAGTCGTACGGACGCAGTGGCGGTGACCGGTGAGCGCATCGTCGCCCTCGGAGCGGACGCCCGCGAGCTGATCGGCACGGACACCGACGTCGTCGACCTCCGCGGCCGCCTGCTGATCCCCGGCTTCCAGGACGCCCACGTGCACCCGGTCGGCGGCGGTGTCGAGCTCGGGCAGTGCAATCTCGCCGAGACCGTCGACCCCGAGGAGTACCGCCGCCGGATCACGGCGTATGCCGAGGCGAACCCGGGCGCCGCCTGGATCCTCGGCGGCGGCTGGTCGATGGAGGCCTTCCCCGGCGGCATGCCCGAGGCACGCGTCCTCGACGAACTCGTCGGCGATCGCCCCGCCTATCTGATGAACCGCGACCACCACGGCGCCTGGGTCAACAGCCGCGCGCTCGAACTCGCCGGCATCGACGCCGGTACGCCGGACCCCGCCGACGGCCGGATCGAGCGCTACCCCGACGGATCACCCACAGGGATGCTGCAGGAGGGCGCGATGAACCTCGTCGCCCGGCTGGCGCCCAGGCCCACCGAGGAGGACCTGCTCCAGGGCCTGTTGCGTGCGCAGGCACTGCTGCACTCCTTCGGCATCACCGCCTGGCAGGACGCACTGGTGGGCGACAGCGCCTTGATGGAGAACGTGACGCCGGCGTACCGGCTGGCCGGCGAACGCGGCCTGCTCACCGCGCGGGTCGTCGGCTCGCTGTGGTGGCAGCGCAACCGCGGCGCCGAACAGATCAGGGAACTGATCGAGAAGCGCGCCGAGCTCGGCTCCTTCAGCCCGCGCTTCCGGGCCACGACCGTCAAGATCATGCAGGACGGCGTCGCCGAGAACCACACGGCCGCGATGCTCTCGCCCTATCTGCGCGAGGGACTCGGCTGCGCCTGCACCGCCGGCGGCAACCACGACGGCATCTCCTTCGTCGATCCCGAGGCGCTCAAGAGTCACGTCACGGCACTGGACCGCGAGGGCTTCCAGGTGCACTTCCACGCCCTCGGCGATCGCGCCGTTCGCGAGGCCCTAGACGCGATCGAGGCAGCACAGGAAGCCAACGGCAGCAACGACAACCGGCATCACCTCGCCCATCTGCAGGTGGTGCATCCCGACGATGTCGCCCGCTTCCGGCGACTCCGCGCCACGGCCAACATGCAGCCGCTGTGGGCCTCGCACGAACCGCAGATGGACGAGCTGACCATCCCCTATCTCGGCGCCGAACGGGCCAGCTGGCAGTACCCCTTCGGTTCGCTCCGCGGCGCCGGCGCCACGCTCGCCGCCGGGAGCGACTGGCCGGTGAGCAGCGCCAACCCGGTGCTCGGCATCCACACCGCGGTCAACCGGATCGAGCCCGACGAGGAGCACCCGGTCTTCTATCCGGAGGAGCGCCTCGACCTGGGCACCGCGCTGACGGCGTACACCGCGGGCACGGCGTGGGTGAACCACCTCGACCAGACCGGCACGATCGCGATCGGCAACCTCGCCGACCTCGCCGTCCTCGACCGGGATCCCTTCGAGAGCGCCCCCGCGGAGATCTGGGAGACCACCGTCGAGCAGACCTTCGTCGGGGGCGAACGCGTCTTCGCCCGATGACCCGGGAAGCTTCCCGGCGCCCCTGATGTTCGCCCTCACGTGAAGAAGATCGGATTCCTCTCGTTCGGGCACTGGAGCGACTCGCACGGATCGCAGGCCCGTACGGCGAGCGACGTGCTCCACCAGTCGATCGACCTCGCCGTTGCCGCCGAGGAGCTCGGGGCCGACGGCGCCTACTTCCGGGTGCACCACTTCGCCCGGCAACTCGGCTCGCCCTTCCCGCTGTTGGCCGCGATCGGCGCACGCACCTCCCGCATCGAGATCGGCACCGGCGTCATCGACATGCGCTACGAGAACCCGCTGTACATGGCCGAGGACGCGGGCGCCGCCGACCTGATCTCCGACGGCCGGCTCCAGCTCGGCATCAGCCGCGGTTCACCGGAGCAGGTGATCGACGGCTGGCGCTATTTCGGCTACGCCCCCAGTGAGGACGAGACCGAGGCCGACATGGCCCGTCAGCACACCGACGTCTTCCTCGAGGTCCTGAAGGGCGAGGGCTTCGCGCAGCCCAATCCGCGCCCGATGTTCCCCAACCCGCCCGGCCTGCTCCGCGTCGAGCCGCACTCCCCCGGGCTGCGCGAGCGGATCTGGTGGGGCGCCGGTTCCGACGGCACCGCCGTGTGGACCGCCGAGCAGGGCATGAACCTGATGAGCTCCACCCTCAAGGCCGACGAGACCGGCGAGCCCTTCCATGTACAGCAGCGCAAGCAGATCGAGGCCTTCCGCGCCGCCTGGACCGACACCTCGCGCGAGCCGCGGGTCTCGGTGAGTCGGTCGATCTTCGCGATCACCAACGACCTCGACCGCGCCTACTTCGGCCAGGACCGGGACCAGCAGGACCAGATCGGTCAGCTCGCCGACGGGCGCGCGATCTTCGGCCGCTCCTACGCCGCGGAGCCCGACGTACTCGTCGAGCAGCTGGCCGGGGACGAGGCCATCGCGGCCGCAGACACGCTGCTGCTGACCGTGCCCAACCAGCTCGGCGTGGACTACAACGCGCACGTCCTGGAGAGCATCCTGACCCACGTCGCCCCCGCGCTCGGCTGGCGATAGCTCCCCAGAAGGGCTGCGACCTGTCATAGTCGCCACGTGGCCATCCCGAAGCTGCTCCGCCGTACCGTCGCCCGCCAGCTCGGTGACCCGTCCGGCCCGTTGGGTGCCGTCATCGCGCGCGTGCTGAACAAGGCGAACAGGAAGCCGATCGAAGCAGCGGTCTCCGCACTCGGACCGCTCACGGACCATTCGGTCGCCGACATCGGATTCGGCGGAGGAGTCGGGCTGGAGCTACTTCTCGCAGAGGTCGGCCAGGGCGGCCGGGTCCACGGGGTCGAGCCCTCCACCGCGATGATCGGTCGCGCCCGGAAGTCGCTCGGCGCGGACCTGCCATCCGGGCGGCTCGTCCTGCACGAAGCGCCGATGGAGGCGCTTCCTTTCGCTGCCGGCGAGCTGGACGGCTGGATCAGCCTGAACACGATCTACTTCATCGACGACCTGGGACCGGCCCTGACCGAACTGCGACGCGTGCTCGCACCCACCGGTGTCGGCGCGCTGGGCGTCGCCGATCCCCAATGGCTGGGCAGTCAGCCCTTTGCCGAGCACGGCTTCACACTTCGGCCCGTCGACGCGATCGTCGAGCAGTTGGAGCAGATCGGATTCGCCGTCGATCACAAGATTCTGACCAACGAGCACGCCCCGGCGCCGTACAACCTGTTGATCTGTCGGCCCGCCGACTGACGGATCCAGCGCAGCAGCCGTCACATCGTTGATCTCGGCTGGCGCTGGACGAAGTCCGAACCTGCTGGCTGGGGTGTTTCTCCGGGGCGCACAGGGCTGCTCTCTGCTGAGCACTCCTGGCGGCTCACTCCCGGTTTCTGGTCACCGAAAAGACGGCAGCGACAGAGACAAGGAATGCGGTCGCGGCCGTCTCCCGGCTCACCGTCGCCGATCACACGGATTGGGCACCGATCACCCATAGTTCTGTGTGTTCGATGGGTGAAATGTGTGATCGGTGCGCCTGGCTGGTCACAGGCGGTGCGCCGCCCGCGACCCGTGAGCCGGCCGCAACGCGAGCCGCCGGCGGTCAGCCGAGGCAGCGCCAGTGCGCGACACGAACCACTACCCCAACCAGCAGATTCAGTGGGCCGAGGCGGTGGCCAGCTTGAAGGCGAAGGCGAGGAAGACGACGCCGACGAGCGAGGTGCCGCCGGCGGAGACCGCGCGGCGACGACGTACGGCGGCGGCCAGGCGGGAGCCGAAGAAGATCAGACTGCTCAGGTAGCAGAAGCTGGCGATCTCCACGAGGGTGCCGAGCAGCAGGAAGGACAGCCAGGGGCGGGAATAGTGCGGGTCGACGAACTGCACGAAGAAGGCGATGAAGAAGAGGATCGCCTTCGGGTTGAGCAGACTGATCACCAGCGCCCGGCGATAGGGACGCTCGTCGTTGGCGATCACCGCTCCGGTCTCGTCGGCCTCGACCGAGCCGTGGCCGCGCCAGTGCGCCCACGCGCCGCGGAGCAGCCCGATGGCGAGCCAGCCGAGGTAGCCGGCGCCGAGGAATTTCACGACCGTGAAGAGCGCGGCATTGCCCTTCAGCAGGGAGGCGATGCCGGCCGCGGAGAGGAACATCAGGACGGCGTCGCCGGTGAAGACCCCGCACGCGGCGGCGTACCCGGTGCGGACCCCGCGCCGGGCGGCGACCGAGAGGACGTAGATCGAGTTCGGCCCGGGCAGCAGGATGATCAGCACGAGGCCGATCAGATAACTGCGCATGTCTGTCACGCCGAGCACGACAGGCTTCCTCCGCGATCTTGAAGTGTCGTCCCACGACAGAAGATTTAGCCTCCTATTTCTACCAAGGACGACTGATCTTGCACAAGACCCGCCGGGACTAGACGAAATTAGTCGTAACCACCCCCTTTTTCCTGCGTTGCCCCGGGCAATTGCCTCCGCCACCCCCGACGGCGGCACCAGGTGCAACAGGAAGAGGAACAGATGTTTCTGAGGGGACACCCACATCGACGTACGACGCGGTGGGCCGTCGTGGCCTCCGGCGCGATCGTGGCGGCGATGCTGCCCGGCATGTCGACGGCCGAGGCCGCCGTGACGGGTCTGGCCAATGGCTCCGTCGTATCCGGAGTCGTCACCATCAACGAGGCTCGCGGAGGCACCAACTCGTGTGTCGCCTCGAACCCGGCGAAGTCCCGGATGCAGATCACCCGGGTCGCCGACGGCGCCTCCGTCTTCACCGCCGACCACGGCGGCACGGGCGGCTGGTCCGCCAACTGGAATTCGGTCGGTCAGCCG